>JAJRBK010000066.1 GCA_028679495.1 Methanobacteriota archaeon | reverse complement strand
TTAGAGCCAATACCTAAGTGGACCGGTCGGGAATTGAACCCGAGGCCTCTACCATGCCAAGGTAGCGATCTACCCCTGATCTACCGGCCCAGATGCTCGCGCGTGCCTGCGCTCTGGATACACAGAAGCATTTGGGGTCCAACGGATATAAGCGTTGCTTTGTCCTTATTAGCTGCCACAGCTTTGCTATCACCCCCAAGACGCTTCATTATATCCAGATGATGAGAATTATTATATATCCTATCAACCTATAGGGCAATGCTCAACAGATCGCGGGCCCGTAGCTTAGCCAGGTTTGATTCTGTCCTGAGAGCCCCTCAGGGAAGAGAATATGCGCACGGCTGATAACCGTGAGGCCAGGCGTTCAAATCGCCTCGGGCCCATCATTGTCAATATCGACTACTTTTGACTGTAACTTATACGCAAGGCCTTCACACAAAGCAACCAAGCGGCCTTCGTCAGTTTTTACTGCAATCGTGTACAAAGAGGTGTTTTTTCCTGCGCTCTCCTCTTTTGCCTCTGCCACTAATCTCGTCCCCAGCTTGATAGGCTTTCGGTACACGATATGGAAGGACAATGCGACCGAGGTCTGGTTATATGAGTTGCAAGCTGCAGCAAAAGCAACATCAGCTAAAGAAAAAATGACGCCGCCATGAGCTACATTATTGAAATTCAGCATGTGGTCAACGACTGTCAACTCCGTTTGCGCGTAACCTTTCTCAATTCGCACGATGCGTATACCGACAAAGCGTGCGTACTGATCACCTTGGAGCGTTTCACTTATGGCGGCCAACGTATCTTTTTTTCCACTACCCGTTTCGTCCTTCATACTTATCGAGGATTTCACTAATTTTCGAGGCCATAATAAAATCGTTCTCAGAGCCCTCCGATGTTATGTGTCATTAACTTAATTTTCACGTAGTTGCATGATACAAACCCATCTGGATGATGGCCCTCATTATTAGCCAGTTTTGACGCATCGTTAATGAAACGCATTGATTCAACGAAGTCTTTGAATCTAAAACTTCTGCTTATCCTTTTTTGATCCTCAAGTTTCCATTTCGGCACTATAGGCAGCAAATTGTTAATGGTCTCAGGATCAAAGGGCTTCGTACCTACCTCAAAAGGAACACAGTGCTTCTTGGTTAGACTAGATGCATCTATATCGCCTTCTTCACGCACGATGAACCCGCTTTACTTTTGGTCATTGCACCGTTTAAAGTTATTGGACTATTAATGAGGAGATGTCATTGATTGTACGCCGCTTAAGCGTTCGCGTCACTGATGTGATTCAAAACGAGGGAACCTTGGTAATACTTGTTTTTCACCTATAGCTCAGATTTAAGCTAAGCTTGCTGACCTTTTGTTGTGTTTGGCGTTAGCTTCATCACTAGCTAGGTTAATGCCGGATATTGAGGCTTTACGTAAACGTTAAGACCGGCAGCGCTTTAATGCCAATACGGGCCTATAGAACTCACTGCTACATAATCTGTGAGGTTGCCCCTCGTATATTCATGAAAATTCGGTTTTAAGTTATGTTGCACTTGGGAGGCGATACATGCGGACATTTCACGTGGTAAAAGCAACTGAATTTGAAGAAGCACTCATAGAACACGGCATCCATTTCGAGCATCCAAACGACGACCCTAATATATTCGACGTTGATGACGATGCGGTTGATGTTGTAGATGAAATAGCACGGAAAATGATGATAGACGTGTATATCGAAGATCCGTTTGTCACGCGGGAAGATACACAGAGCGACTGAAAGCAGGAATGGAATCGAGCACAGCTCGTATCTCCCCCTGTCGTCAGCACATCAAGCTGTGTGAACCTGGCCATAAGTGTTGAGGGTATATGCGGGGGGTGCGATTTGAACGCACGAACTCCTACGAGAATAGGCCCTGAACCTATCGCCTTTGACCTAGCTTGGCAACCCCCGCACACGCACTTTACTGTGTGGCTTGCAACGTCATATATACTTTCGTAGAAGCGCCGTTAAAAAAAGGGCTTCATAACCGTGATAAATGCTGCATTAACAGCTTAAACCTTGGTATCACTTCTAGCAACCGACCCCGTAAGGCCATTTTTGCTTCCTTGAAATGGCCATATTGCACGACAAGTGCTAGTCCTGAGATAAGCAGGACTTTCCTGAGAAGAGGCATTGACGTCCACACAATGTCAATATAAGCGTTCAGATAGAGTAGCATTGTTGCCTTTTGAGGCATCTTAACGTGGCCGTTTTGAACAATCGCAGCTTCAGGCGTCTCGTACTGAACCGAGAAATTGGTGCTAGGCCTCCCTTCATAATCAACCCAAAAATGCACAGGTGAAATAGAAACTGAATGAGGAATCCCTTTAGCTTCAAGCAAACTCGCCAGGAGGACAGCCCTTGATTTGCAGTCGCCCATTTGAGATTTTAATACGTCATTAGGCGCTGGGATATACCACACCACACCGTAAGACTGGAAATCATACGTGTAACGCACCTGCTCATCCACGTAATGCTCGATCAAAGTGCCGTTAGCGGGAAGCGTTTCTGCGATTTGGCGCACCTCTTGACTGGGTTGAACAGGCATCTCGAAGAGACGGTACATATTGAGCGGGAGCACTACGGGATTTGGGAACAAAATGAACCCAATCCATATTACAGCAATCATCTTCTTGTAGCGTAAAACATCGAGCACTCTCATGAAACGTGTACAATATTTATCTATTATATCTTATTTATTTGATATTGTAAGTTAATTGTCGCAGGAACGTTAGAATACGCGTAATGTTATGGAAATTGTAGTCCTACGCTTAGGTCATCGAATCGACCGTGATAAACGCACTACCACACACGTCGGTCTTTGTGCGAGGGCATTAGGGGCTCAAGGCATGCTGCTAGTTGGTTCGGACGATTCTGTTGTCGCTGCGATACGAGACGTGGTAGAACGCTGGGGCGGGGACTTTTGGATTAAGAATAGGGTTAACTGGAAGCAAGAGATATTCAAATGGAAGGAGAAGGGAGGGAAGGTGTTGCACCTGACCATGTACGGGGCAAACCTTCCAAGCGTGATCGATACGATAGATGCCGATAAACTTATGGTGGCTGTCGGAGCAGAGAAGGTGCCGCCTGAGCTCTATACATTAGCAGACTACAATGTTGCGATTACACATCAGCCACACTCAGAGATTGCAGCTCTCAGTATCTTTCTTGATCGCCTTCAAGAAGGTCGCGAACTGAGTACGGATTTCGAAGGAAAAACAAGAATTAACGGAGACGTCCAGCGCAAGGGCTCTAAGAGAGATGAGAAAGTCAGCTAACGGTCATGACGGAGACGGAAAACTTCAGCGGGTCTTAGTCATAGGATACAACACCCGACATATCATATGCTCGGCAAAGCGTGCTGGTTATTACGTTGAATCAGTGAGCCACTACGAGGACGCAGATCTCCTCAAATGTGGTGATGTGACGCGATTCATTCGAGACGAATTCGCTGGCGTGATAACTGATGGAGAGTACGCAGATGTAAAGAGACTCGTTAGGGGTTTAGATTACGATTATGCGATACTGGCTGCTGGTTTTGAAACGCTTGGTATCCCGCGCGCAGTGGGAAATCCCCCCGCGCTTGCAGACTTTGTTAATGACAAACACAAGCTGCGAGGAGCGCTAGAATCCCTCGGCTATCCGGTTCCGCGGCATTTTGGGTTAGATGATCACATTCCGTTTCCCGTGATTCTTAAGCCAAGCCACGGAGCCGGCGGATTTAAGAATGTTCTCGTGAAGGACAGCGAGCATTTGGAGCGCGCTATTGCGAACTATCAAGAAAACGGAGTGGACCAGTTCGTTATTGAGGAGTATGTCCAAGGCACGGACGCGAGCACGTCCGTTCTCTCAACTGGTGAGCACGCTACGACTATAGCTGTGAACGAGCAACTTATCGGTCTTAAGGAGTTAGGGGCACTACGGCGATTTAGCTTCTGTGGCAGTCTGACGCCACTTCGGACGAGCTATGCGCATGAACTGTCACAGCTATCAAGTTCTGTTGCCGTGGACTTAGGACTCGTAGGTACAAATGGCCTTGATTTTATTCTTGGGCGCAACGGCCCTGTGATTATTGAGATCAACCCACGCTTTCAAGGCACGCTCGACACGATTGAGGCTTCACTCGACATTAACCTCGTTGATGCACACATACGATGCTGTCAAGGCGAGCTTATGCCCCCACCCTTATACAGGAGGTTTGCTTGCCGGATGATTAGTTTTGCGCAACACGATGTCGTAGTGACGCAGACGTGTGCACATCCGAATTACATGGATGTGCCGCGCAAAGGAACTCATATCGAGCGGGCAAAGCCAATTATTTCTGCACTTGGGTGCGGCAAGTCCAGGGATCTCGCGTTTAGCAACGCGATGAGATATATCCGCGCTACAAAAAGTATTTACTCAAACGAACAATTCCCGCTGATGCAGTGACGGCATGCGGCAGTAATTATAAGATACCCTAACGTACACAATAGAAGCGATGGTCAGAGATGCAGCAATTCAGGGCTACTTAAAGAACCTTGTCGGAGAAGACGGCCTCGAAATGATTGAACGAGCGTCTATCGACGAATTGACTGATGAGAAGATAGCTGAGGAAACCGGTTCGAACCTCAATACAGTAAGAAGGACGCTTTATATATTATATGAAAACCGGCTCGCAAATTATCGACGTGAGCGCGATAAAGATAGCGGGTGGCTGACATACCTCTGGCAGGTTGATCTAAGTGACATATCGCGCAATATGGATGAAGAGGCCCAAAAACTTATAAAACGGCTAGAAACTCGCTTTGATTTTGAAGCGCAAAACGTGTGCTATACGTGCGAAAACAGTTGCAATAGGATTTTGTTTGAGAAAGCGAGCGACTATGACTTCATCTGCCCCGTATGCCAAGCGAGTCTCGACTTTCAAGACAACTCGCTCTTAATCGAAGTTTTGAGAGGAAAACTGGAAGAGTTAAAACGTGCCTTTGAGTAGTTTTCCTTCCTATGAGCAAGCCCTCCAGTTTTTGTATACTTGCGGTTGCAGTGAAAAAATCATCAAGCACGTTCAAGCAGTGTCAAAATATGGCGTTGAAGTTGCAGAATCATGCTCTGACGCGAATGTGGAGCTCGTCCGAATAGGAGGGCTCTTACATGACATTGGCAGGTGTAGAACTCACCAGATCAATCACGGGATTGCTGGAGCACAGATTCTGAGACGCAACAACATCGACGAAAGAATCGCGCGCATTGCCGAAAGGCACGTGGGGGCAGGAATAACAGCAGATGAAGCGGCAGGCTTAGGACTGCCATCGGGCACGTATGTTCCTCAGACTATCGAAGAAAAAATCGTGGCAGCGGTCGACAATCTGATCGAAGGTTCGAAACGAGTAAGCATTGACAAGGCCCTCGCCGCGTTTCAACGAGAGGTTGAGGATCGCGTGATAGTTGGTCGAATTAGAGCCCTACACGAAGAGGTTTTTAGTAGGTGCTTTCACTCCAGTACCTATTACAGTAGCAAGCGACGGGAGTGATAGTGCCCAGTTGCTTTGTTAGATTGGTAGATAAAAGTGCAGTATCGCAAAAGTGGGACAATATTACAACGGCATCCAATGCGACGCTCGCCGTGCAAAAATAGAACTGTGTGCTAATTCTCACACGGCAAGCTGTTCGGAGTTCGCAATTGCAATATACAAGAACCAAATGGGAGTTTGCATTGATTGAGCGCCGTTGATAACGCGATCGGATTGCGTGCTCAAAGCGCTCAAGATTAGCTGGAAGTCAATATACCGATACTCCTTTTACGCTACCAAGCTGTAGCAACTTATCTACAAGAGAACCAGGAATCTTGACGTCGCAGATGAGTGTTAGTTTAGGATCGTCAATGAAATAAGGGTCGTCTGTTACGGCCTGCCTAATGCGGATATTACAATCGGCAATGGCCTGGGTTACCTCTTCTATCACGCCCACTTGTGCTGCGTCTCGTGGGGTAATAACAATGACGCCGAGCTTTAAAATGGGGGCGACGTCGCGTAAGAATACGAACGTCTTTAAATTCAGAAAGAAATCTGCAAGCATTTGATCACTCAGAATAGTTGCTGTTGCTTGGTCGACCGCCCGTCGATCCACCTTTGCTTGCTTTGCAATTTCAGTGTTGGGGATTCTGATACCCTCCATAAATACGCCTCCCGCTTCACTGACTTGGAGGCCACGCTCCAGCAAGACTTGTGCAACACGCTCTTGTGCTGGAAACTGAGCAAACTTGGCGAGTATTTCGCTCCACATGTTAAAGACTCACGAGGATTGTAGACCTGTACGACTCTAACATGATATAAAGCAGTGTATAACGTGACGCGTCTTGATGTTGTGCTTGTGAAAAAAAAGCTTATCAGCTCGCGGTCGCGAGCCCAGAGAGCCGTTAAGTTAGGATTCGTGATTGTTAACGGGCGAGTGATCAACAAGCCTTCTTTTCAAGTAATGCCTAGTGATGTGATCACTGTCGATGCTACGGCTGATAAGCCGAGCGGCTACTGGAAACTAAAGCAAATTCAAAATGCTTGCACGCTCATCGAAGCAGGTGATAAGGTGCTTGATATCGGAGCAAGCGCAGGTGGCTTTATGCTTTACGCCTTAGAGTTTGCGAAAAGTGTATATGCGCTTGAATTCAGCGCCTCATTTAAGCGTAAACTCGACCAGATAGCGAGCCAATACCCAGGGAAGGCAACGGTCTTACACGCTGATGCATTTGCTTACGATTTTCGCCATTTTGCAGGGTATTTCGACGTGATTCTAAACGATGTTACAGTCGAGCCCGATGCGTCACTTAGGTTACTTGCGCGCTGCTTAATCGCTCTAAAGGTCGGTGGACGAGTGCTACAAGTGCTCAAGGGGAAAATGAGCGAAGAGACTTTAGATCGCTTCAAGAGTAGCGTTGAAGACATGGGATTTGACATACTTTGTTCGCTCACTAGTCAAAAAGATGAGGTTTTTATTATCGGTGAGAAAAAGGCAGGCTTGAACGCCGAGGAAGGGATTTGAACCCCTGCGAGGCGAGAGCCTCACCAGCTTTCTGATTGAAGGACTCCAGGCTGGCGCCGTAGTCCACTTGGCTACCTCGGCACGAGGAATGCGCTAGCCGGGATTCGAACCCGGGTTTGAGGCTTGGCAAGCCTCAGTGATAACCGACTACACTACCAGCGCAAAATCCGAGCGTACGATAGTACGCTCGGATCTATATAAAAGTTGTTAGCTCGAGATTAAAGCCTAAATAGACAAGAACGGTCGACAGCACGTCATCTATGCAAGGCCTAATAAAAGAAATGCCCCAGCCCGGATTTGAACCGGGGACAACCAGATCTTCAGTCTGGCGCTCTCCCAGGCTGAGCTACTGGAGCATCTACAATATGTAAATCCCGCCTCCCCGATTTGAACGGGGGACATGTCGGTCTACAGCCGACCACTCTGCCAGACTGAGTTAAGGCGGGTTACGACATTATTACGGTTAACGAGATACTTATCCTTTTTTGTCTGCTGTAAGGGAGTTACTGCTTCACCTTATACAACTTTAACAGCTTGCACGCTTTCTTGTTTTTGAGCTTTTGTCTTAATTCTATCTACTCTTTTTTATAAAAAAGCGATAACACAAGCTTAATATCCACAAAAGTTGATTGCAGTTTAGACACTTCAAAATGGGTGTCAGACTTTTAGCAGCTTTTTGTGGTCTTTTCAGCATTCGCATGTTCGCTTTGCGTCAGACACAAGACATCACCGAGGTGGTTGCTATGGAAAGGGTTACACTTAGGTTACCTAAACAGCAGCTTGAGTTATTGAATAAACTGGTCTCAGCAGGCGAGTTTCCCTCGAAAAGTGAGGCAATACGGGCAGCCGTTCGGGATCTAGTAGATAATCGTTATGATAAGCTGCTCACTCGAAAGGAACGCTTTGTTGGAGCTATTTAGAATAGGTGGCGGTATATATGCAAAGTATTGTGGAAGAGGCTTTGCGGCGATGTGAATTAGAGAAGCAGCGATTTCAAATCGTGCAAGAGGACGAGTTCGAGAATATAACTCCGCGCATCCTCATCATAGGATGCGGTGGAGCTGGCAACAATACCGTTAACAGACTCTACAATATAGGGGTCGAGGGGGCAGAGACTATTGCTGTAAACACTGATAAACAGCATCTCGACATGATTGAGTCTGATACCAAGGTGCTCGTCGGAAAATCGATTACTAAGGGTCTTGGGGCAGGGGGAGATCCTGAAATTGGACGGCGAGCAGCCGAACTTGGGCGAAGGACCCTTGATGAACTGCTTGATAGTGCGGACCTTGTATTTGTAACGGCGGGCATGGGGGGCGGCACCGGCACTGGAACAGCCCCTGTTATAGCTCAGATAGCAAAAGCGCACGGGGCAATTGTCGTTGCGATGGTCTCGACCCCGTTTAGCGTGGAACGGGCTCGGCTGATCAAGGCTGAGGAGGGGCTGGAAGATTTACGAAGAGAAGCCGATACAGTCATCGTCCTTGACAATAATCGCCTGTTAGATTATGTGCCTAACTTGCCCATTGATCAGGCATTTTCTGTGATGGACCAGATCATAGCTGAGACAGTAAAAGGCATCGCCGAAACGATCACTCAGCCTTCCTTGATAAATCTCGATTACGCCGATGTTCGAACTATAATGAACAGCGGGGGAGTCGCTGCAATGTTGGTTGGCGAATCTCGAAGCCAAGATAAAGCGCGTGACGTTGTCCGTGAGGCTTTTAATCATCCGTTACTAGAAGTCGATTATCGAGGTTCAAAGGGTGCACTCATCCACATCACGGGTGGTCCCGATTTAACGCTCAAGGAAGCTGAACAAATAGCAAACTCTTTAACCTCGCAGCTGGATCCTCACGCTAACGTCATCTGGGGAGCGCGGGTACAACGGGGATATGAAGGTCGCGTGCGAATCATGGCTATAATGACTGGCGTGCAATCGGCGCAAGTGCTGGGACCTGCTCAAAATGAGCTCTTTAAATTCCAAACTCCCAAGCAAGATAAGCAGACCTGCAAAAAGAAAGAGACGAGCATCCGTAACTACGCTGGCAATGTAGAGTTTACGCAGATCGATAGCATACTGTAAAAGAGCGACCCCTTACGCAAACCGCGCAAGGTTTACGGCTCGCTCTCATTCACATCTGAACCGTGAAGGCGTACTTTAGCCAGGGTATCACAACTCTGGCAAAGTTGCTTTACTGAGGGCTCGCCACATTCAACACACTCGCGCAGCTCGAAGGGCGTTCGCTGTGTTAGCTGTAAGATCTTTTCATGGCCACGGGCGAGCGAGTACTTTGTGCCTGGATGATTGGATTCAAGATCGTTAAGCAGTTCCCGTACCTCAGCTCTAAAAACTCCAAATGAAAATCGGCACTCCTCTAGGTCGATTGGAATGCCTTTAAGGAGTGCATATAATGCAACTTCTTTTTCAGGAACGTACTTAAGTGGCTTGATTCTCCTAACTAGTCCAGCTTTTTCACCATGATCAAGCCTGAGAAGCCGCCCAATATCTCCTCTCAAGTAATTCATGAGAATGGTCTGAGCTTCGTCATCTAAATTGTGCCCCGTCGCAAGTGTGGAAGCTCCTACACTCTTTGCAGCGCGATTCAAAAGCGACCGTCGAAGAATGCCACAGAGAGTACACGGACGATCCCTCACTTGGTCAATCCGCACGCCGAACTGCTGCTCAAAAGAGACTATCTTCCATTCAATACGAAGTTGGGTGATAAGCAAGGCGGCTGTCTCGAGCACGTTATCTCGGTATCCCGCGATGCCCTCGTCGACGGTGATTGCCACGATGTTCGTCCCCGATTTGGCCAGCAACTCGTTCAGTACGTATAGTGCTACCGCACTATCTTTGCCCCCACTAAAAGCGACAGCTAGTGTGCCCTCTACTTTCGCCTTTCGAACCTCTCGCTTGATCTTCTTTTCGACGTCTAAGAGGAAGTGTTTCTGGCACAAGTGTAGACCTGAATACTTCTGAAACACAATAGCAGGCGCGCTACATTTATCGCATCTCATCTCTAATGAAGGTTTTAGATCGATAACTAATAAAACATGTCAATCCGTCAGACAAGTATACGCTGGCAGCAGTAAAGATGCTACAAGACATCGCTCGCGAATTCAAGACGCTCGAAAGGTACGACTTCAGAGTCTTACGAGGAGTCGAAACAGGAATGCGTTTCTTTGATTGGGTTCCTGTTGATGATCTGTCCTCGTACTCACGGTTGGCAAAAAGCGAAGTGAATTATAGGATTAGTCGCCTTTCAAGACAAAAACTGGTGCAGCGAAAAACTGCACATTACGTAGGCTACAAGCTCACATACACCGGGTTTGATGCTCTGGCGATATACGCCCTCGTTAAGCGTGGGATCATCAGCGCCATCGGGGGCAAAATAGGCGTTGGGAAGGAGTCGGACATTTACGATGCTCAACGGGATGATGGTGTGACCGTCGCAGTGAAGTTTCATCGCGAGGGAACAACATTTCGGCACATTAAACGAGCAAGGGGGTATATCGCACATGCCGAAAGAAGCTCATGGATGCTTGCTTCACGCCGTGCTGCTGAAAGCGAGTACCAAGCTCTCAAGAGGCTTTACGGTTATGTTGAAATCCCAGAGCCTATCGCGCAAAATCGTCATGTGATC
>JAJRBK010000065.1 GCA_028679495.1 Methanobacteriota archaeon | reverse complement strand
GTCCGTGGCAGTCGTCGCTCCTATGGTCATCACCCCTATGCAGACTGTCAGCGCGGCGTCAGATTCCAAGGTCGACGTTGTCGTAGCGGGCTATGTGAATCACGGCCCGATGCAGCCGACGGTCAGCGCAATAAAAGAAGTGACGTCGAAGTACGGTGACAAAGTCTCGGTCACGTGGGTCGATCTGGCCACGAGCGAAGGCCAGGCGTACTACAGCGCGCACGGCCTGTCTGCACACCTGAACATCCTCATCAACGGGAAGTACAACTACCGGATTAACGGCAAGGACGTGACGTTCCAGATGTTTGAAGGAGGGTCGTGGACGAAAGCAGACCTCGATGCCGTACTTGCAAGCCTTGTTGGCAGTAACAAAGCGGCTGCTGTAACGCCCACCCCTTCGCCAACAACAAAAGTGACTCCAAGCCCGACGAAGGACGCTTCACCAACGAAGGCGACTCCAAGCCCGACAAAGGCCAGTCCTTCGGCCAGTGCAAAGACCCAGACGGCACGCACCGCGAGCGCAGATACGACAACCGCTTCGAGCACTAATCAGACCAACACCACGGTCGAGGCGCTTCCGAATAATGCTAACAGCGCGTCCTCAACGCCCGGGTTTGAAGCCATCTTTGCCATCGCAGGGATCGTAGCCGTCGCGCTCATTGTGAAGCGTATAAAGAAGTGACCACACGACACCTCCGTCGTAACGTGGACGCAGGAAACACGCGCTCGCGCTCTGTCTTGTGTCCCCTCTTAAGGCGTGACGAACACGTGCTGCACCCCATGCCCTACATAACAGGAAGCGCAGGCCAGCTGAACGATAATAGAGCATGTATATACCCTACGTATTCAAGGAACTGAGCCGAAGAAGGGCACGAACGACGACAGCTGTGCTCACCGTTGCGGTCGTCGTCGTCATGCTGGTCGTGAGCACGACCGTGATCGATGCGTACTCATCAGCCATGTACCTCCCCTTCAAGAACACTGGCTCAGACATAATCCTTCAAAAGGGAACGGGCGCGGCGGGAACGAACGAAACGCCGATACGCGTGCCCTTTGGTAAGGCGATCTTTAACGACTCCGAAGTTTCGAGCATCTCGTCGCTACAACACGTACAGGACGTCTCAAAATCACTTATACTATGGAGCTTTAACAAAACGGGCTTTGTTTCCATGGAGGGGCTTGAACCGCAGAGCCCGCGGGGAGAGACGGTTGGTTCATGGGTTAATGCCGGACGGTTTATCGCGGCAAATGATAGTAGAAGTGTCGTACTGGAGAGTCACTTTGCGAAGTTCAACAATCTAAAAGTTGGCAGCAACCTCACCCTTAACGGAGAGCCGTTTACCGTCATAGGCACGATTAAAGTTGGCGAGGGAAGCCAAGTTACCGCGTCGAACGCGTATATACCGCTGTCTGAAGCGCAGCGTATCGGGAACGTCAGTGGGTATGATCAGCTCTACGTCAAGATCGATAGTCTCGCCAATGAAGGGACGGTGAAGACAGGACTCAGCGGCGTAGATGCCGCGATCATTAGCATTTCAGGCAGTTCGATCGGCGCTTCGATCGGAAATCTCGCAAACATCTACGATGAATTCCGCCTGCTCGGTATTGGTATGCTCCTCCTCATCGCGCTGCTCATTGTGTTTAAGGTGAACGCCATGGGCTTAATAGAACGGCGCCGGGACATCGCACTGCTACAGTCAGTCGGATGGACACAACGCGACATTACGACACAAATTGCCGCGGAGATCATGGTGCAAACGGTGTTGGGGTTCATCGTTGGCGCTGCCATCAGCGCAGGTATCGTCACAGCGCTTGGCTCAGTCAGCATTCAAGCCCCTTCATTAGGGTTAGAGAGCAGCACGACCACGATAACGATGCCGCTTACCCTTTCAGCGGTGACCGTCGGGAGCTACTTCATCCTCGTGTGTGCCGTATCTCTGCTCGTCTCGTATCTGTTGGCGCGGAGAGCCGCGAAGATCAAACCATCAGAGAATCTGCGCAGCCTGTAGGTCGAGAAGGCGAGATATCACGTCACGATGCGCAATGCCCCGCATCTACTTTATGAAGTGAGCGAGAGTGCTGCCGAGTTCGAACACTACAGCGGCGACGTACTCATCACCTGGCAAAGGCGGGACGCACATATAACTCGTGCCTTTCGGTAAGAGGCTTCACGGAGACAAGATCTAAGGAAAAAAGAGAACCGGTCATTTGAGCACATGAGACGACAAGGGCTCCACTACAGGCTGCTGTCCCACCAGTAAAGGGATTTGCGTGAACACCATGCAGATACGAGTAGGTATAGCGCGTTTTCTTGAGCTGATAGGGTTTATCAAGCTCGTGCGCAACTGGTACGCTGCTCTCCTCCTCCGCTTCTCTCCCTTTGCCACACGAGACACTGAGGTAGAGATAGAGACGAGGGGGGGCCTGAGATATGTCCTACGTCCAAAGCGAGGAGAGATATCAATTCTTAACGAGGTGCTCTATCATAACATATACGCGCGACAGTTCCCGGTGAAGGGAGTTGTGGTGGACATTGGAGCACATATTGGGGTATTTACAGTGTACGCAGGAACGGTAAGCGACAGGGTGATCTGCTACGAGCCACATCGCGATAATTACGAGCTGTTAGAAAGAAACGTCTTGCTCAATTCACTGGCGAATGTCGTGCCCTTTCAACAGGCAGTTGGCGACAGCGCGCGGGTGCGCGAATTGTCATTACACGCAACAAAGAGCTACGCCCACACCTTCTACCCGCAGGATGGTCATAACGAAGCTGAAACTGTTGCTGTCGAGACGATAACCTTAGGGGATATCTTTTCGTCGAATCAGCTTGAGCACGTTGATTTTTTAAAAATGCACTGTGAATGCGCGGAGCTGGGCATTCTGACACACGAACCACACGCGGTCCTCTCTAAGATTGATACAATAGCGATTAAACACTCTGGATGCAACGATACAGAGCTTGTCGCTTTTTTGCAGCATAACAACTT
>JAJRBK010000064.1 GCA_028679495.1 Methanobacteriota archaeon | reverse complement strand
CCATAGTTTTTGCAGCCATTTGTAAGCAGTGCGTTTAGGCTTAAAATTTTTCGCTGCCCGCTGCCCTTTGTTTTTATTGAATGAATCCGCTCGCGAGCAACGCTGATCCGACCGCTCCTATGTGCTGAGAATGCGGTGGCACAATAACTTCGACTTGTAGCAGTTCCTGCATTGCTTTTACGAGCCCGCTGATGAGTGAGGTCCCTCCTACCATGATGACGGGCTCAACGATCTCGAGCTCTTGAAGCTGTTGCTCAAAGACCTGTTCTGCAACGCTGTAGCACGCTGCGCTGGCTACATCCTCTTTGGTCGCTCCAAGCGAGAGTGCGTTCACTAAGCTTTGCGTTCCAAACACGATGCAGTAACTGTTCATGGTGAGGTGTTTATGGTCTCCTTTGGATGCGAGCGGGCCAAGATCGGTGATATCGACTCCTAGCCGTCGTGCGGTCATATCAAGGAATCGTCCTGAAGCGCCTGCACAAATGCCCCCCATCGTGAAGCTTCCGGGTATGCCATCCATCACTGAAATCGCTTTGTTGTCCATGCCGCCGATGTCGATTACGGTCGCTGGACCCTTCTGTCTCTCTGCAAGGTAAACGGCACCCTTGGAATTAACCGTGAGCTCTTCTTGCACAAGATCGGCGTGCATTGATTCGCCAATTAGCAATCGTCCGTAGCCCGTTGTGCCCAGCGCCTGTATATCAGAACGCTCTACGCCTGCCATGGTAAGCGCGGTTGAATATGCAAGCTCAGCACTCTTTAACACTTCCGTGGTGTCGACCCATCCTTCTCCAATTATCTCATCATCTCGCATCACGACCGCCTTGGTCGTTGTGGAGCCTGAGTCTATTCCCGCCGTTAAGCCAGTCTGCTTTTCACGCGCAAGCAGACTTCTCCGCAACGCAGTGGTAACTAAAGCTTCCATCCGTGTCAGGAGCGTTCCCGCGGTCGAACGCTCGGTAAAAGAATAACTTATAACCGGCAAATTGACGCGTTCGTGGATATACCGGCGTAACTCACTTCGAGTGATGGCGCCCTCTGCGCATCGGAAACACGTCGTTACGAACACGGCATCAACAGGGGTGCTGCCCTCTGCTATTGATTTCGCGCGAGCTATCATAAGCTGTAAGTCAGGGCTTGCGACTTCCAGTCCCCACTCCCGCACCGCCTCTTTGATCATCTCCGTATCAACTTCAGGGTAGACGATCTCGGCGTTCACGCATTGAACGGCGTTTTCAATCTCTTTTTGTATCCCACTATATTCTGATCCGCACGATAGATGGGCGATTCTAATTTTGCGGCTCATGCGGGCACCTCTTCTGCATGGTCTAAGGATTGGCAAAAGTCCCGTATCTTCCGCACGAAGTCGCGTGCCTCATCGTCGTTTGCCGGGTACGACAGTTCAAGGCGTGGGATGTCTTTCCTTCGGACGATGTATTTGACTAGTTCATTAGTCCGAGCGCATCCCATGCATCCAAACGAGTACTCGGCATCATGCACAATAATGGCTGCCTCGGCCTCAGTTATGAGGGGGTCTAGAAGAGCCATGCGCCCTCTCACTCCAGAAGGAACGTCAACTGCTGCGTATTTTAATCCCTTCTTTGGATCTTCGGGCGTGACGTTAATAGGAGGAGAATCGATCCCGACCTCCGTAATTTTCTTTCGTATGACGCGCATGAGCGTAAGCGGCTCATGACCGAACCTTGTCACAAGATCAGATAAAATCAAGCTGTTTGATGGATATATGAATATTTTAGCCATTGATGTCCTCTTTTAACTGGTCGTCGATGATCTCGCAAAAGCGGTCGACGTCGAGCTTATCGTGCTTTTTTCGTGCTTTTCTGTCCGAGGGCGCTTCGATTGTTTCTAAGCCGTACGCTATACAGGGAAGCATTTGCGACTCCTTCTCAAGCTGATGGAATCCCGGGCGCGCCCCGCCTCCTCGCACGGCACGGCACCGACGCGAATCTCCGGGAGGAAATCCTCGCTCCTTGACAAAAATGCCCGTCGGATCTAATCTCCGCAACTCCGCTATGAGCTCGTTTACCGCTCGCTCTGGTCCTGTGATGATGAGCCCAAAACAAGTTTCTTTTACCACTGCGTCAGTGGATAGTTCGTAGGCCCGCAGCGCAAGCTCACTGGGTAATACAGGACTTGAATCTGCAAGAACGAGCATTTTGGTAATCTCATCTAATGCCATTTGACCACTTATTTCACAATGTAAGTATATCAATAATGAATATTATAATTATCTAGCGATATAAATCAGCGCGCTTCGTAAACGTATATCGCTTCATTTTCCTTTATATCCTTGAGCGTCTCAGCGTGCAGGATTCTTCCAACGATGTTAGTGCTGTTAAACCGTTCGCCCGTTGGCCCGTATTTTTCATTATCCTCAAGTCGGACGCCGATGATCCCAGCATATTTAGAGGACCGATTTGAAACGCCAATTTCTGTCGCAGGTACCGTAGTTACTGGCGTGTTTTCCGGCGCAATGTCGAACTTCTCTGGCGTTTGAGCGCGAAACATGATCGTCTTGCCATACTTCACGTACGCTTCCAGCGATCCGACAGGATTATCCCGCAATCCTGTAATTGTTCGAATGTACGCCACAGTTTTTGGCGCGCGCTCTTCATAAAGCTCGATGGGAACAAGCTTATTTTCCGGCATCGCATACGTGCGGACACTCTTTGCCTTGAGGATGTCAACTGTGTTGAGCGGAAATTGCCGTACAACAACCGCGTCCTTGCCCGTATACCCCTCCTTTTCAAGATCTATTCCCAACTTTTGCGTTTGCTTCTCTATTGCAGGATACGTAAGGCCCAAGAACATGATCCGTGTAGGGTCAGTGTAAACGCGCAAGCGTTGTCCTGCGTGTGCAATTTTAATGAGTTCTAATCCCTCACTCACATAGCCGATGACTGAATGGCTAGAATTTGACGGCGTATCCCTCTTGTAAATATATACGTTGCCATAATTACGTCCCGACGTTCGCACGGTAATCGCTCCCTCGCCTCGAGCGTCAAGCATCTCAAAAGGACACGACCGCCCCTGCAAATGGGTGGAGAGCACATAGGTGTTCGTGGTTGCGTCCACACGATAGTAGCCGTCCTTGACAAGTGCGAGGAAATGCTCCGCACCCTCTGAGGCGTCTTTAGACAGCGTTGCCTTGAAATGCGTGTAGATCTCCATCCCGTCTTCCAACTCGACGTCAAGATCTAACGTGGTGAACTTGTCAGTGATGCGTTCAAGTCGTTCGATCGGCTCAATGCGCTGTATCTCATCTCCATGCTCAAGCTTCTCAAGGACGTTTTTGCCCGCGATAGCTTTTCCGAAGACAATGTTTGTGCCATATGACGCGCTGTGCCGCTTTTTGATAAAAGAGAGGTACGTGTTTGCCTGGTCAAACCCGCCGAGGCTGTAGGTGATGTCCCAGCGTTCATATTCCCGTTCTGCGCGATCGACTGCTACCGTGCTTGGTACAGGCCCGATAGAAACGATCTGCGGCTGCGCCCAATGCACCTTACAGCCAGCAAACCCTTGATATGTGGCAATCCAGAGGCTCTTGCACTGCTCGTCAATTTCAACTCTGATCTCTCCCTTATTGGTGTACAGGCCATATTCTTTTATAGCTTCGAGCCGTTGTGTTCTCCTTCCCTTGACTATGCCGATAACAAGCCCGTCAGCGTAGGGGGTATTCGTTTGCTTGAACGCATCGCCTAGTGTACGGACAGAGCTGTCATCAAGGGCAAGGCGTTTGCCGTCAAAAGTGATAAACTTGGCACACATGCTTTGTCACTGATGTCGATCGATCAGCTGACCGCTTTTTCTTGCTCAGTAAGGAGATTTAACACCTGTTCCGTTGGCCCTATGGAGATAATCTTGCCCCCCCGCATAAGGGCCACTCGATCGCATACCTCTTTTACAAAGTCGAGGTCGTGGGACACGATCATAAACGTCTCTCCAATCTCGGCACGGGCTGTGATAATTGAGTTTGTGACGTCCTTTTTAGTAATAGGATCCATCGTTCCCGTTGGCTCATCGAGTATAACTAGATTTGGCTCTCGAATCAAAACCTGAGCGAGCGCTACGCGGTGACGCTCTCCTTGGCTCAACTCGTCGGGGATCTTGTTTAAGATCTTTCCGCTCTTCTCTTGGGTAAAACCTGCCGCTAGCAACGTTTGCACTGCTTTGTGCTCGGCCAATTCTGCAGGGAGTTCCAAACCTATGCTGCCTGTTAAGTTGTCAAGTACATCTCTGAATGGGTAGAGGTCATACTCTTGAAAGAGAATGCCGATGTAGGGTTTTGCTCTCCCTCTGTTCTCTGGACCAGGCATGGTCATATCAACCCAGTCATCACCAACACGCACAATCACTTCTCCGTTAGTCGGCTCCAATACACCTGCAATGACCTTCGATACGCTCGTTTTGCCTGCGCCGCTTAACCCGATCAGTCCGAAGATCTCCCCTTCATTGATATCAAATGACACGTCATTTATAGCTCTGATCACGCCTCGATCGAGTGTGATGTATTTCTTTTCTAAGCCTGCCACACGTACCATAGTCTCGCCCGAAGGAACCTCCTGTTTCTGTATTTCACCGACAGTGCTGAGAAACTCATCGACAACCTCCTTTGGCGCGCCTTCCATCGTGATTCGTCCATCGTCGAGCAGTATCGCTCGGTCAGCTATAGATTCAATATCCTCAGGCAGGTGCGAGGTGATGAGCACGGCCATGTCATTCTGCTCGGCCGTCTCCTGTATCGTTTGGTGAATAATCTCTGCTGTTTTTCTGTCCAGTGTCCCGGTCGGTTCATCAGCGAGTAGCGTAATTGGCGATCGTGCGAGTTGACGTGCGAGCACGACTCGCTGCTTCTCTCCGCCGCTGAGGTCCCGTGCCATATGCATCATCCTATGAGACAATTTCACTTGATCGATAAGCTCGCTTGCTTTGTAAATTGCCTCGGCATCGGTGTACCCGCGCTCGGTGAAGCTCCGCATGACGTTCTCGATTGCTCGCTCATCTCCGTACAGGGCGAAGGTCCGCTGGAGCATAATTGCAATGCGGTTTCGTATATCGCGCTGTAAATCGCCGCTGTCGTCACCCCACGCATCCACTCTATAGTGTTCCAGCTCTCCTTGACACAGGTGGCATGGTTGTCCCACGCGGCTTGGGACATCGACATAGCGGCACGGTTCACAATATGCAACGTTGTAAAAGATTTTGCCGCTTGTTGGCTTGTATTCCTTCAACCCCCTTATGGCGTGCAGCAAGACCGTTTTACCTGCGCCACTCTTTCCTATGATGCCAAGTACCTCGCCCTCGTCAAGTGTAAGATCTATCCCTTTTAGTACCTCAGATTCTCCAAATTTCTTGACCAAACTCTCTACTTCTATCAAAACGGCCATTAAAGCTGTGCCTCCTTCGATCCCGTATCGTTATACCCTTTATTCATAATAACGTTTTTTAATATGCCAGGTACAAGTGCGATATCCTCTATGATTAGGTCTGCAGCTTCATATATTGCAGCAGGACGATCCTCCTTTTGCTGTACAGTCAGTATCCCGATATCAGCGGCCTTCAAAGCTGGGATATCGTTTATGCCGTCTCCGACCATGACGACGTGTTTATGCGTGCGTTTTAACTCCTCTACTAGTCGCTTCTTGGCTGCCGGAGTAGCAATGTCCCGCACGTTTTGATATGGAATGCTGATACGGTCGGCAAGCGCATACAGTGTGTTTTTTGCGTCGCCCGAGGCGACATATATCTGCACCCCCATCTCCTTCAGTTTATGAACGGTTGCGAGGACTGAATCAAAGAGCTCTCCACACGTCGCAAGCACATATGGTATCTTACATAGCTTAATATCTATCACTGCGGCCGTACCCGTAAAGTAAAAGGCCGTGCAGTTTTTACCCACTTCTCTGACGACGTCGATCAGATCCTTGACGTGACTTTGCTTATCCTGTGCGACGGCAGCCAAGACGTCGGCTTTGGACACCTCGGCATTTGCGCACACAACGACTAAGTCCACCCCATAATTATGCAAAAAATCAACAATAGATAGATCAGCAGGAACACCCTCAAGGTAATTGTGGACATAAAGCTGAAACACGTAGAGGATGTAAT
>JAJRBK010000063.1 GCA_028679495.1 Methanobacteriota archaeon | reverse complement strand
TGTCTTCTTCGTTGCCTCGTCGGTTGGCCCGCTTATCACGCCGTGGGAGAAACGCACAAGCACCTATGAGCGATTACTGTCCTTTCCGGTTACAATAGATACCCTGATTTTGGGGGACATCGTTGCTGGCACGCTCTATGGCATCATTATCAACGTTATCATCTTGGCGCTGGGAGTTATAGGGTTTAATTACACGATGAGCGTTGCTGGGATCGTCGTTGTGGCGGTGAGCCTTCTGATAGGAGCATTCTGTTTTTCATCGCTCGGTGTGCTTCTCGCGTCCCCGGCAAGCACCAATCCTTCGACGGTGATGATGCTCGCTAACGTAATCCGCTTCCCTTTGATCTTTATTAGTGGCATTTTCGTCCCTGTTGCGAGCTTGCAAGGAATAGCAAAAATTGCTGCTTACTGCTCACCTGTCACCTACCTCGTCGATGGATTAGATCTCGGCTTGCTCGGCTCCTCAGCGATACCTCTCATTCTCGACTGGGTCGCACTAATTGGCTTTAGCGTTGCGTTCATTCTATTGGCACGTGCGCTGCATAAGCGCAATCTCGCGAAAGGACTGTGGTAATTGAGTTAGACACGATTACGTGTTTCATTCACGGATTTTCCAGTCAAATGTGTATATGACAGTGCTATGAAGCGACCTGAACGCAATGCTCAAAGGGCGAGAGCGAACGTGATCGGCCAACCTTTATCACTTTTGAACACAGATTATTACTAGAACTTCAAAATTTAATTCCAAACGCGTTTGCCCACCGAACCCTCGCTCAAGCACGTAAAAGAATTTCACATACATGAACAACTGCAACAGCGACGACATCGTTTTTCACGGGACCTTGCAGCAGCTCGTCAACAAGGTCGAACGTGGTGAGATGGTTCCGAAGCTACAGGCCTCACACGCGCCGATGTGTAAGTTCTTCACCTCGTTCTATGTTATCAGCGGCATTCGTCACGTCGTCCCGCTCGTGCACGGCCCGACAGGGTGCCCGTTGTGGGTCTCTGACATTGTCAGGACGAGGGAATGCTGTGAGTTCCGAGGCGTCCCCCTGGAGCCGACTGCCTGCACTTCCCTTGACGAGACGAATGTCATCTACGGGGGCGAAGGGAAGCTCCTTGAAGCGGTGAGGGAAGCAGACGCGCGCTATAACCCCGACCTCATCGTCATCCTCTCATGTTGCTGTTCCGGGATCATCGGCGACGACGTCGAAGGCGTTGCACGTGAGGCCGAGAAGCTCGTCCGCGCGCCCGTGCTTGCGCTCCGCAGCGAGGGATTTGGTGGGGACTTCCGCAGCGGCTACGAGGACGCGTTTGAGCTCATTATGGATCTAATGGAGCCCCCGAAAACGACACGAAAGGGGACGATCAACCTCATCGGCGCTCGAATGGGTCCTTCTCTGACCGAATTTCACGACGATCTTGACGAGGTTACAAGATTACTACGTGCCGTAGGTATCAAGATCAACGCGGTGATCGCGGGCGGGTGCACGGTTGATGAGCTGCGCCGCGCGCGAGAGGTTGAACTCAACGCGTCGTGGTGCTACGACTGGGGACAAAAGCTTGGTGATGCGATGGAAGCGCGTTTCGGCATTCCGTACAGCAGGACCGGGCAACCGTACGGGCTCGCAGCGACAGTAGAATGGATTATGGGTATCGCAGACCCGTTAGGTTTAGGGCACGTTGCGGAACGCGTCATAAGAGACGAGACCGAGAAGGTTCGCTCCGACGTCGAATATTTGCAGCGTACGCTCGACGGCAGAACTGCCGTCATCGAGATATCTGAGTTTCCCGGACCAATACGGGCCCTTTCTATCGCGCGGATGGTCGAAGAATGCGGCGCCCATGCCGTCGTTGTCAACGTCCACCCATACACGATTAAAGAGCGGATGCCGAGCATCAAGTTCCTGCTGGAGAATGGCGTGAATCCCGAAGTAATTCTTACCAAAGGTCTCTTTCGTTTAGGAAGCTTCCGTTCGTCGCGCGAGACGGAGCGCGAGCTCGAGGCTACCGTAAGGGGTTTTGATGATCCGATCTTCTTCGGTAACGCCGCGCGCTATCCAGACTGTCCGGTGGTGAATCTAACGCTTCTCAACCCGATGTACCTACCCCACTATGGCTTTCGGGGAATTCACAACATCGCTGAGTTGCTCAGGCACGCCCTTGATAATCAAGGTCTGCCCCGCTCAGCGCTCTTTCGAGGGATGCTCTACGGAAACGAAACAAACTGACGAGGTGTATAAGGAGGCACCTTTAACGCCCACCGAAGCATGTCTTGATCCATATGTCAGGTGCGCTCTAAGCGGAGCCGCCCAAACGGCATTGGGAGTCAGAGGCAGTGCAGTCCTCGCGCACGCCCCACAGGGCTGCAACTATCTCGTTGACGGCGCTTTTTCGTGGCAGGATTGCGATTACGCCCAGACGACGACGCTGTGCACGAAGTTGTGCGAAGATGAGATCGTCCACGGAGGCGAGGAGCTGCTCGCACGCACGATCCTCGAAGCGAAAGAACTTGAGATCTCCGCGCTGTTTGTGCTGAGCGCCTGTGGACCTGAAATTGTCGGCGATGACATCGTCGCGGTGTGCGAGGAGACGCAGCCAAAAGTCGACTTCAAGATTATCCCCATCGAGTGTGCAGGCTTTCGCGGGTCGCAATATGACGGCATTGACATCGCTCTCGAGGCGATGCTCCGCACGCTAGCTGCAACAGAGCGCAAAACGATTCCCAATTCGGTGTGCTTGGTAGCGCCGCACGCAAACGCCAATCCGACGTGGATGGCAGATCTAGCGTGGGTGCAGGACGTTCTCGCCAAGCTCGGCATCAAGGTCGTGGCGACGCTCACGCACGAAACACCGCTAAGCGAGCTAGCGAACACGTCCGCCGCTGAATGCGTGCTGCAGTTAAGCCACGACGCTGGGTACAAGGCCGTCTCATATCTAGCCGACACCTTCGGAATCGAACCATTATGCGTTGACACGCCTCTTCCCGTCGGCCTGACGAACACGCGCCGCTGGCTTACCGCGCTCGGAAAGCGATTTGATGTGGAACAGGTTACCGAAGGGCTTATCGCAGACGGCGAGCGGATGGTCACTGAAACCTGTCGTCGTCGGTGGCCTGTCGCCCGCTTTTTTTATCGCACGCCCGCAGCCATCGTCGCCGATGCGACGGTTGGCATCCCATTGGTTCGCTTTGCTACTGAAGAGATGGAACTGACGCCAACGCTCGTTGCCCTTCGCTCTGTGCGTGCGGAGGCAGAGCGTCTCTTAAATCGTGAATTGAACGACCTGCGCGTTACGCCGCACACTGTGTGTGGCACTGACGTTTACGCGACGCGGCGAAGCCTCGAGACGGTTCGTCCGCGGGTCGTATTCGGGAGCACGATCGAGCGACACGCGTGTGAGGGGTTAGACGTGCCGTACGTCTTTGAGGTCGTGCGACCGGTGCGACACTTTCGTTTGCTCAATCGAGAGTACTTCGGCTATCGAGGCATTCTGAATCTGCTCGAGTGCATCCAGAACGAGTGGAGTGACAGATGGCGTTCAAAGCAACGACGCTACGCAGCACATTGGTAAAGGAGATCACAATGAAACAAATCGCAATCTATGGCAAGGGAGGAATCGGAAAGAGCACCGTCGCTTCGAACATATCAGCGGCCCTGAACGAACGGGGGGTTAAGGTCATGCAAGTCGGGTGTGATCCGAAGCGAGACTCGACGAGAATTCTGGCGGGGGGTCACCTCATCCCTGCTGTCTTGGAAATCCACAGAGATAAACTCCGACACGGACAAGACGCGCACGATATTTCGCTTGACGACACCGTCTTTAAGACGCCCAGTGGGATTTACTGCGTTGAGGCAGGCGGTCCTGAACCGGGTATCGGTTGTGCGGGGCGTGGGGTGCTTACCGCTCTCGAGATCCTTAAAGATCTGAAGGCCTTTGAAACCTATCAGATTGACGTCGCCATCTATGACGTGCTCGGTGACGTCGTATGCGGCGGTTTTGCGATGCCCATCCGCGAAGGGTTTGCGAGCGAAATCTACCTCATCTGTTCAGGGGGATTTATGAGTATTTATGCGGCGAATAACATCGCACGAGCCGTACAACGACTCGCGCGTAGGGGGGACACCGGGCTGGCAGGGATTATCTGCAACAGTAACGGCGACGACGCGTTGGAGCGAGCGGTGGTCCCCGCATTTGCTGAGCGGTTGGGCAGCGCTTTTGTTGAATTCGTGCCCCGTAGTTCGGTCATTCAAGCATGTGAACTTGAAGGCCGTGCCGTGGTCGAATATGCTCCCCGTTCCGATGAGGCGACGATTTTTAGAGAGCTCGCACGCAAGATGCTGGAAAACGACGTGAAAGTGATCCCGACGCCTGTTGAGGAGCTGCCTGAGCTCGAAGAGCTGTATCGGAAGTATGTCCTCAAGGTTAAGGCCGTATGACCGAGTTGCAACAAACACCTATCAAACAAAGGCACGAGCCGAACGTGAAGCCAAAACGAGTCCCGCTGTGCGTGAGTTGTAAGAATTACATTAGTCCTCGTGTTTGTCAGGCCTTTCCTTCAATTCCCTTAGAGATTTGGGAAAATCGCTTCCGTCACACCGAACCGTATCCTGGTGATAACGGTAAGCGGTTCACACCAAAATTTGGCTGAATCGGTGCGGAACAGTCCTTCGTGACACGTGACTCGGTCGGACGGGGGGCCATCTTAACATGAGCTCGCAGTGAAACGTGTTCATCTTAGTGTAAGCAAACCGTTTACTCCAAGAGCCCGTTATGAGCCGACCCGCGGATGTTGAGGGTAAAAATGATAGGAAGACAAACACAATTATGTATGGGTGTATGACCACACTCAAGGAGAGTATCAGCCATGTGTTCAGTAGGCGGTCCGTTTGGAGATGCGGAGATTGTATGGCCTAAGAACTATCAATGCGTCGCGTGTGGAAAGAAGTTCAAGGCCGTGGGCGAAGACCCTTCGTGTCCAGCGTGCCAATCAAACGATCTTGAAGAACTTCCCGACGATTAGTCAGTAAAGCGCTGTAACGATTCATTTTGAGGTCTCTTAGCGATGCTGCGAAAATGAGCAAGCGTGGCTAATCGTAATTTGCGAACTCCGGAAAGAAGCGCTAACCTGAATAAACAATCATCCTCAAAATCGCGCTTAGAATGAGATGTTGAGCGGACTGTTGGTTTTCCAATGCTTTTGAGTCAATGAAACAGATTGAGATCAACGAGATTTACCAAAAGACCCCTCAGGAGCAGATCCCGTGGAACGTAGAAACCCCCGCTGCAGCGCTTGTCGGGCTCCTCGATGGTCGTGTTGTGACCCCCTGCAGAACTATTGATTTGGGG
>JAJRBK010000062.1 GCA_028679495.1 Methanobacteriota archaeon | reverse complement strand
GTGCTTGCTTAGTCGTTTGCCCGTGTGGAGCTTTCGGAGGAGACTTAGGCAGCATCCCTTTGAATGACATGCAAATCCCCGTGACGCTTCGGCAGTCTGACAGGTATAACGCAGAGCGACTTATGCGTGACCTTAAAGCTCGAATTGAAAGAGGCGAATTCCTCTTGAGTTCGCCAGTGGATAAAATTGCAGTCAAATGAATCACAATCTGTCCTGTATACACTTATGCGAAATATGTGCTGTTGACTCAAGTCGCTGCCTACCTTCGAAGGAGTGGTATGCCATATTACTCTTCTGAAAACGACCAAAAGAGCGTTGCACTACTGTTACATCGACACAACAGAAACGATATATGGCGAAAACGTATAATTGAAAGGGGGGCCATAGGGTAGCCTGGATATCCTTGGGGACTGGGGGTCCTCAGACCTGAGTTCAAATCTCAGTGGCCCCATTCCGTCTGAGATTCAAATAGTTCATTGACAACTGAAGACCAAATAAGCTATCAAGCCACATATCATACATATATACATAGACTAGGCGGAAAAATCATAACTCTCGCGTTCTGCACCGTTCGCTGTAATATTGAAGCTATAATCAAGCGTAGGTGTAGCAACAGTGAACCACATTAGCTAGAGACATAACGAGGAGCTACAAAGTGTCAGTTGGGATTACAACGTACGGCGTGTACATACCACGCTACAGGATCAAAGTTGAGGAAATAGCTCGAGTCTGGGGCGACGATCCTGAAGACATCAAAAAAGGATTACAAGTTTCTGAAAAATCGGTGCCGGACAGAGACGAAGACACCGCCACTATCGCCGTCGAAGCTGCTCGCAACGCGATGAGGAGAACAAACATTACCGGAGCGAGCATCGGAGCCATTTACGTTGGAAGCGAATCACATCCTTACGCAGTGAAGCCCACCGCCACCATAGTGGCAGAAGCGGTGCAAGCGACCCCTGAGCTAATGGCAGCGGATTACGAGTTTGCGTGTAAGGCAGGAACAGCCGCCTTACAGACGTGCCTCGGGTTGGTAGCCGCAGGGTACATCAGCCACGGATTAGCCATCGGCGCCGATACTGCGCAGGGGGCTCCGGGAGACGCTCTCGAATATACGGCAGCAGCCGGAGCAGCTGCTTACGTGATCGGAAAAGAACACGTAGTTGCCGAGGTCGCAGATACGTACTCTTTTACAACGGACACGTTCGATTTCTGGCGTCGCGAAGGAGAGCAATATCCTAAGCACGGCGGCAGATTTACCGGCGAGCCCGGGTATTTTAAACACGTCTTGGCAGCATCAAAAGGGCTAATGAACAAGACGAGCACAAAACCAGATGACTTCGATTTTGCTGTATTTCATCAACCGAATGGTAAGTTTCCACGAAAGGTGGCATCAACACTCGGGTTTTCTTATGAACAGATCAAACAAGGGCTCGTAGTTAAGAAGCTTGGAAACACCTATTCGGGTTCCTCACTCATTGGCCTAGCTTCGGTTTTAGACATTGCAGAGCCTGGAAATACCATTTTCCTTACGTCATTTGGGTCGGGAGCAGGCAGTGATTCGTTTATCCTGCGCGTAACGGAAGAAATTGACGGCCTAAGAGGAAAAGCCCCCACTGTCGCAGACCTATTATCAGCCCCAGTGTATTTGGATTATGCAGTGTACGCCAAACACAAAAACAAGATTGTAATGTAAAGGAAATCAAGGATCACAACCCGGCGGTTTACCATGAGAGATGTAGCCATAATAGGCATAGGATGCACGAAATTTGGCGAGATGTGGCACAAGAGCTTCCGCGACCTCTTTATTGAAGCGGGCATCTTGGCGTTAGAAGACGCAGGAATTAGCGGCGCGCAAGTTGAGGCGCTGTACGGTGGAAACATGAGTTCAGGGATCTTCGTGGAGCAAGAGCACGTTGGAGCGATTATCGCTGATTACTCTGGGCTCGTGAGCAATAACATACCAAGCACTAGAGTAGAGGCAGCTTGTGCCTCAGGCGGTCTAGCATTGCGGAGTGGAGTCATTGCGGTCGCTTCTCAATATCACGACGTAGTTATCTCGGCTGGCATAGAAAAAATGACAGATGTAGGCGCTGAAAAAGCTATAGACGCGCTCGCTTCAGCAGCCGATCGAGAGTGGGAGGCTGCAGTTGGTGCAACGTTTCCTAGCCTCTATGCTATGATGGCACGAGCTCACATGCATGAGTTTGGTACGACTCGGCAACAGCTTGCGCAAGTCGCCGTGAAAAACCATAGTCACGGCGCGTTGAATCCCAGGGCTCAGTTTAGGAACAGGATTACAATCGATATGGTCACAAGCTCGCCTCTTGTTGCTGATCCCTTGCGGCTGTACGATTGCAGCCCTATTACAGATGGAGCAGCAGCCGTTGTTCTGGTTCCCGCAGAACGTGCACGGGAATTTACCGATACGCCGATCTATGTGAAGGCAGCTACTCAAGCAAGCGACACTATCTCGCTACACGACCGCAGATCTTTAACTACGATCGATGCTACAGTAGTCGCCGCCCATCGAGCTTTTAAGACTGCTGGACTACAGCCTCGAGACATCGATGTTGCAGAGGTGCATGATTGCTTCACAATCGCGGAGATAATGGCAATAGAGGACTTGGGTTTCTTTAATAAAGGAGCTGGCGGACCTGCCACGCTCGACGGAGAGACCGCCATAGGAGGAAAGATCCCAATTAATACAAGTGGAGGGTTAAAGGCTTGTGGCCACCCAGTAGGTGCAACAGGGATAAAGCAAGCGGTCGAAATCGTCGAACAACTCAGAGGAGAGGCGAACAAAAGGCAAGTAGATGGAGCAGAGATTGGTTTAACGCATAATGTCGGTGGCACTGGTGGCACCGTCGTCGTGCATATTCTCTCGAGGTGATACATGACCGTCGCGCGTTTTTGGAGGAAGATACCTAATCGCTACAATCTCATCGGCACTAAGTGCGAGAACTGCAATACTTACTACTTCCCGCCACGACTTGTTTGTCCTCCGTGTCGGCGTAATGGGATAATACACGAGCACCAATTTGAGGGCACCGGGACCGTAATAACGTTCAGCACGGTATACTCAGCTCCCGAAGGTTTTGCTGAGATGACGCCTTATGTGCTAGCTATCGTGCAGCTCGATGAGGGCCCAAGGCTCACAGCGCAAATCGTTTGCGATCCGTCCGAGATAAATATAGGAATGCGCGTGCGCTCAGTGTTTAGAAAGCTAGGCGAGGAAGGCCCGGATGGAGTCATTTACTACGGAACCAAATTTGCCCCGATGTAACGCACTATTTCTCGTAGTCGTAGGCCTCAAAAGCTTGTGATGTGCAGCCGGATCGCTGGCTAAGTTAATGCTAGAACATCATCGTGTTAAGCATGCACGTAATCTCCGGTACTCATCCTTGTAATGAGCCGAAAAGTCGCTAACGCGCTGAAAGAAATCCAGAAGAATCATCGCCCTAGTGTTGTGTGCGCCTTTGCAAGATCTCGTGTGGCGAGCGCGGCAACCAAGGACAATTCACCGGCAAGAACCGCGGCACAAATAATTTCAGCCAATTTTTTAGCATTAGTTCCTGGAGGGTTTCCACCACCGGCTACACCCAACATCGATAAACATTCCTGTTGCGTCTTGACTCCGGTTCCGCCACCTACCGTGCCAACCGGTAGGGAGGACATCGTGACAGACGCATGTAATTGACCCTCTCTCTCCAAGATGCTCGTTATTGCGGTTGATCCTTCTACGACGTGCGCCACATCTTGACCGGTGGCTATGAACGTCGCTGCTACTACGTTTGCCGCTTGCGCGTTAAATCCCAGCGATCCTGCTTTTATTGATCCTATCACGTTCTTTCGGTAGTGTACATCAGCTATCTGCTCTGGATACGTCTTTAATTCACTTTCCGTGACACTTCGAGGGAGGTTTACCTCCGCTATCACGTTCTTGCCTCGACCTTCAATCACGTTCATCGCTGCTGGTTTCTTATCAACGCACAGATTGCCCGACAATGCTGCGAGCTGCACATCAAGCTCAGCAGTAATGATGTCCGCGAGCTTATCCGTCGCAATTGTCACCATGTTCATGCCAAGAGCGTCCTTCGTATCAAAGGCACACCGCAGGAATACGTTATCGTCAACGACGTAGGGATCTATACGCAAGAGTTCTCCGTGGCGTGTGGTCTGCTTTACTGCTCGCCTGAGCTTGTCAACGTTTGAAGGCGCCCTTATCCACTCGATAACTCGCAACGCCTCAGTAACATCCCGAACCTTAAAAACGGGTGCCCGAGTCATCTCATCGCCGACTATCCGAACGATCGCTCCACCTGCCGCAGTAATTGCCTTACATCCGCGATTCACAGATGCCACAAGCGCGCCCTCTGTCGTAGCAAGGGGCACGTAAAATTGTCCCTGCGCAAATTGTCCGTTGACTGCTAAAGGACCGGCGACGCCAACCGGCACTTGAACGGCCCCAATCATGTTTTCTATGTTTCGTTTTGAGACGGACTCAGCGTCAATAGTGTATGCGCTTAACGCATCGAACCGAGCTCCTGTCAGCCTTTGTACTGCCTCGCGCCTAATATCTACCGCTTCTTTTGCAGGAAACTTGACGTTATGGAGCCCTATCTTCTGCCGGACGATGTTATCGATGACAATATCTGCTTCCTTTATAGAAATCCCTCATTACACTCTGTACAGGAATATGTTTATCTGAATCATGTGCACGTTAAAAACGTGAAAAAACATCCGCTTGCCCTATAAGCTGCATAGCGGCGTTCTT
>JAJRBK010000002.1 GCA_028679495.1 Methanobacteriota archaeon | reverse complement strand
CGCGGCGACTTATAGAAGAGGTACCTTCGCTCACTCGAAAGGAAACGACTCCTGAGCAGAGGCGTTTGCTAGCTGTAAGGAAGCGACATGACAAGCCGTGGTTCAAACGAGATGATTATGAAAAGAAAAAAAAGCTAAGCCCGAGCTGGAGGAAGCCACGAGGATTGTTCAACAAGATGCGTCGCGGCTTTCCTGCAAAGGGACCAGTCGTTCAGGTGGGATACGGGGCACCAACGGCAGTCAAAGGTTACCACCCATCAGGGTTTGAAGAAGTGCTCGTTCAGAATCTCGCTGATTTAGAAAATATCGAGTCGTTCCAAGCCGTGAGGATTAGTAGGACTGTAGGAGCTCGCAAGAAACAAATGATGCTCGAGCAGGCATTCGTGAAGGGATTAAAGGTGCTGAACCCCACGATCAACGCTAAGACGGTAACCCAAGAGGAGGAGCGTGCAGCAGAAACACGTGAAACGGAGGCGGAGGAGTGAGCGATCTTTCAAACCAGAAACGACTTGCTGCTAATGTGCTCGGTACAGGCGTAAGTAGGATTTGGATCGATCCAGAGAAGTTGTCAGATGCTGCAAACGCGATTACACGCGAGGATATCCGTGGCCTTATCAAGGATGGCACGGTCAAGTCAAAACAACCGCAGGGCATTAGCCGTACACGCGCACGAAGAACCGACGCGAAACGCAAACAAGGACATAAAACGGGGCACGGAAGCCGAAAAGGAGCGAAGCATGCGCGAACTCCCAAAAAAGCACTTTGGATGCGAAGGATCAGGGCCCAGAGGAAGGCACTACGTTCTTTGAGGAATGAACAAGGGCTCGATCGGAACACGTATCGCCGCATGTATAGAAAAGCGAAAGGCGGGCAGTATCGAACGGTGGCCGTTTTGACCGCTCAGGCTGAGCATGCGCTGGCCTCAAGGAGGGAAGAGTAATGGCTCTTGGACCACGCTATCAGGTCCCCTTCAGACGCCGTCGAGAAGGGAAGACGAACTACCACAAGCGATTGGGTCTTCTACGTTCTGAGAGGCGTCGTATAGTCGTCCGAAAGGGCGGAAATAACGTGATTATACAGCTTATAGATCGTGGCGAAACAGGAGATATTACGCTTGTATCAGCAAGCGCCCTTGAGCTCAAGAAGTTTGGGTATAAAGGATCAACTGGCAACACGCCGGCGGCTTATCTTGCTGGCGTTTTGTTTGGTACAAGGGCGCTACGAAACGGCTTCAACGAAGGTGTGCTTGATCTCGGTCTCAACGCAAGCTCCAAAGGATCACGCGTGTATGCCGCTTTGAAGGGGACACTTGATTCAGGCTTCGAGATCCCACACGATGACAGTCCTTTGCCGAGCCCTGAGAGGATAACCGGCGAGCGTATAGCCTTATACGCGCGCGATAACGCTATAAAGTTCTCTCGATATGGCATCGATCCTGCACAGCTTGCAGAGCACGTGAATATGGTGAAACAGAACATACTTGAGCTGAAAAACACGCAATAGACAGTCACTGAGGATACGGAATGGTTGAAAGAATAGAAGGTTGGATTCCAAAGACGAGGCTGGGACATCTTATCGCCGAGGGCAAAATAACGACGTTTGATGACGCTGTGGCCACGGGATACCCGCTCAAGGAACCTGAGATCATAGACATCCTGTTGCCAGAGCTTACTGATGAGGTTTTAGATATAAACATGGTCCAGCGAATGACCGATTCTGGCCGCCGCGTAAAGTTTAGGGCAGCGGTAGCAATCGGCAATCGTGAGGGATATGTCGGCTTTGCAGAAGCAAAAGATCTGCAAGCAGGTCCAGCAATACGAAAGGCGATAGAAATCGCCAAGTTAAACATAATCAAGGTCCACCGAGGCTGTGGGTCATGGGAGTGCGGCTGCGGCGAAGCGCACACCGTTCCTTATATCGTCAAAGGCAAAGCAGGCTCTGTGACCGTTGAACTCAAGCCAGCGCCGCGCGGTGTCGGGATAGCGTCAGGAGGCACGGCAAAGAAAGTTCTCGAGCTTGCTGGCATCAAAGACGTATGGACGAGGTCCTCGGGACAAACGCGCACTACCATCAACTTTGCACGCGCTACCTTTGAAGCACTTAAGAACACGACGACGATTCGTACTGGGGGAAGAACGCAATGACGTACGCTGTGATTAAAATGCGTGGTGTAGTCAAGTCGAAACCAGATGTCCATCGCACGCTTCAACTCCTTAACATTGAGCGGACCAACCACTGTACGCTTATTGAAGAAAACGTCCACTACAAAGGGATGCTTCAAAAAGTGAAGGATTACGTAGCGTGGGGCCATATCAATGTCGAAACGTTAAGTACACTCCTGCACTCCAGGGGCCTGCTTGAAGGTCGCAAGAGGCTCACTGATACGCACATTAAAGCGAACACGGACTATGATACCATAGATTCGTTTGCCAGAGCAATAATCGATGGTAAAGCCTCACTGCAAAGCGTTCCTCAGCTAAAGCCCGTAATACGGCTACATCCACCGCGAAAGGGACATAAAGGGATCAAGAAGCCCTTTCCTGAGGGGGTTCTTGGCTATCACGGCGATGACATTAACGAGCTGTTGTTACGAATGAGGTAGCACATGGGCACAAAGGACAAGACAAAGAAGTTTAGAGGCAGTCGTACATGTGGTGGTGGCACGCACAAGAATCGCCGGGGTGCGGGAAATCGTGGTGGGCGCGGTCACGCGGGGGGGTGTAAACACCACTTCTTGAAAGAACTCATGCTCGGTCGAGGATATGGCGACTACGGGTTCAAGCGGCCACAAAAAGTGATTCAAAGCGTCCCTGTGGTTGATGTCGGTGTGCTCGATGAGATCGCAGAGACACTTGTGCAGCAAAAGAAAGCCAAAGTACGAACCGGTAAATATTACATCACGATTGACGATGGTAAGGTGCTTGGAGCGGGGCAAGTCAACAAGCCGCTCATTGTAACAGCGAGTAGCTTTTCCGGGCGCGCTGTGGAAAAGCTGGAAGCAGCGGGTGGCAAAGCGAAAATCGCTGAGTGACCGGCCACGAAACGACGTTGAGAGCAGAGTGTACAAGCGTACAAGTGATTGAAGCGGTGAATTGATGAGCGAGCACCCAACTATTGATAGGTTAGAGCCTTTTATCAAAAGACTCCCTGCCGTCTCTAAACCGGAAGGCCACGTACACTTCAGGCGAAAGCTGACGTGGACTGTGGGTGTTTTAGTAATCTACTTCATATTAACTAACGTCCCGATTTTTGGGCTGTCGCCGAATTCGCAAGACCTCTTCGGGTTTTACCGGGCAATTATGGCGGGGAGCCAAGGGTCTCTTGTTCAGCTCGGCATAGGCCCTATCGTTACCGCATCAATCATTTTGCAGCTCTTCAAGGGAGCCGACATAATCAAACTCGACACGAGCGATCCACGTGATCAAGCCCTCTACCAGCAGTTGCAAAAGTTTCTCATATTCGTCATGATCGTCGTAGAAGCCGTTCCACAAGTGTTTGGGGGCTTTCTTGTGCCGGATCCTGCACTCGCCGCTTCGACCGGTCTTGGGATCGAAGGGATTCGTCTTTTAATACTGTTTCAAGTTATGTTCGGTGGCGTCCTCGTTCTCTTTCTCGATGAAGTCGTGAGCAAGTGGGGAATCGGTTCGGGCGTTGGCATGTTTATCGTCGCCGGAGTCGCGCAAGGACTCGTAACCGGCACGATCAACTGGCAGGCCGATCCCACGACAGGGTTAGCAGTCGGCATAATCCCGCGGGTCATTCAGATATTCCAGCAGTTTACTGTCCAGCAATTGCTCAGTACCGAGGGCCTGACATTCTTCCTGTTCCGCGGCGACATCTTAGCGGCGATAAGCACGATTGCCATATTTGTGATCGTCGTGTACGTGGAGACCACACGCATAGAAATTCCCCTGGCCCACAGCGCGGTTCGAGGAGCACGCGGAAGATTTCCCGTAAAGCTCGTCTATGCAAGCGTGTTACCGCTCATATTGGTGCGTGCGCTCCAAGCAAACATTCAGATGATCGGGATACTTCTTTATAACGCAGGATTTACGTGGGTTGGAACCTATGTAGGCAATGCCCCGGTAAGCGGACTGATGTATTATCTGGCACCTATTAACAGCCCAGCTAATTGGCTACCTGGTTTGACGCCAAACCCGGGTTGGCAAGTTGCGATTCGTGCGACGATAGATATCTTATTTATGGTGATTGGCGGCGTCGTGTTTGCCCTTTTCTGGGTCGAAACGACCGGAATGGGCCCAAAGGCTGTTGCAGAGCAAATCCAACGTTCTGGCATGTCAATCCCGGGGTTCCGTCGCGATCCCAAGATCATCGAGCGAGTCATGAAACGGTACATACCCCGCGTGACAGTGATCGGCGGCGCTTTTATTGGATTTCTTGCTGTTATTGCTGGTTTCTTTGGAACTATCGGCAACGTTGGAGGGACGTCCCTGCTTTTGGCGGTGAGTATCGTCTACAGGCTCTATGAGCAGCTCGCAAACGAAGAAGTAATGGAGATGCACCCCATGTTGCGCGGCTTTTTGGGGGAGTGACATCCGGTCGCCCGCCTTCTGATAGCATCTGTACGGAAATTGAACGTGCTTTGTTCACCTTTATAGCTACTCGTGCTACCATTTTCAATTCAATGCAGCTGCTCATTTGGGTAAGTTAAAGTACGATGTTTTTGAATAGTTCGTTACAACTGATAAGGGTGAACCATGTCGAAAAT
>JAJRBK010000061.1 GCA_028679495.1 Methanobacteriota archaeon | reverse complement strand
GTCATTGGCAAGGAGGAGAAGGAACCGTACATATTTAGTTTGCGGGATTTGATACGGCTTGGAAGGCGATTGTCCCGCGCGATAAAGACGAACGTGCCCGAACCTGTATTTATGCGCCTTCTCGCTAAAGAATTGGCTGAGGTCTACGTAGCACGCGTGCGAAACCGCGATGAACGGGAAGGTTTGATAACGCTCATTGACACCATCTTTGGCATCAAATCAGAAGGCTACAGCACTGAAGACGCGCCCATCGTCCCTGCCGAAAAGCTAGAGCAGCTGCTCGCTGACTTGCCGGTTACTAGGGGACGTCACTTCATTCCAGGCGAAGAGGCCCGAATCGTGCCGACCGAAACGCAGAGACGCACACTCGTCAGCGTGCTCAAGGGTCTCATGTTCGATGAGCCGATTCTTCTAGTCGGCTACCCTGCTTCGGGAAAAACGACGTTAGTTAGATACCTTGCGCGAGAGAAGAGGACGGATCTTTACTATGTGAACCTTTCTTCAGATTCCGGTCTCGAGGAACTCTTGGGTGGCTTTACACAAGACCGCAGCGGCAAATGGCGCTACAAACGTGGACTCCTCTTTAAAGCGGTTAAAAGCGGCGCGTGGCTTTTAATCGACGAGGCGAACCTGAACCCTCTCTCTGAGTACCTCAACACTTTGCTAGACTTTGGTTACGTCACGGACGAAGAGGGAACTATGTTTGAACTGCATCCTAATTTTAGATTGTTCTTTTCTATAAATCCGCCGAAAATCCACCCCTCAAGAAACGTGCTTTCTCCCGCGCTGCGCACCCGATTCAACGAGATTTGGATTGAGGAGATAACCGATGTTGCAGAACTAGCTGAATTGGTCGGAAGGTGGAAGCGCGCGTGACCGTCGGCATAAGAATTCGACGTGACAGCCTCGCTAGGGCCGATGAGTGTTAAGACGTGGCAGTTGCACCTCACGACCATTAACAATCCTTAAGTAGACGCTAAATCTCTTTCGCACAATGAGTGAAATAGCGCTCATTTGGGATCGTCCGCTTCTTTTTGAGAAGTTGTTTGTTGAATATGGGATTGCATGCGAGCGTGTGTCGCCGTTGCTGATTGGAACCGCTTACTCCCCAAAATTTAAGGTGGCGATACTACCCGTCGGGTTTGGAAACCCGTCCTATAGCACGGTCGCGAAATCGGTGAGAGGCTTGGGCACGCCCCTACAGCATTTTTTACAAAAAGGGGGCGTATTAATTGTGTTCAGTCCGTACGTCGACGACTACGACTTTGCATGGCTTGGTCTGCCGTACAGGTTTAAGCATCTCGTCCGAGATACGGTGATGAAAATAAATGTCAGGACACCGCATCCGGCCGCGCACATCCTCGACGTGTGTGAGGCCCAAACCGATGGCTACTTGATAGGGGCAGAAGAGAACGAGGTGATATTGCAGTCAGAAGATGGGGCTGTCTTGATAGTGAAGCCCGTGGACGAAGGATGCGCTATCCTGACAACCGTTCACGAGTTTCCTGCACGACGATTCATCGCGTGGGCCCTCGACGTATCACAACGATAATACAGTGAGTGACTTAATCACGACGTCTTCGAGCAAGCAAGAGACCGAGGCCTGACACAACTACGAGGGCGGCTGTGATTGGCACTGCGAGCAAAACTAAAAGCTCCTCGCCGTGAAATGCGCTCATGCGGTCGTTGATCGTCCCGCCGTGAGTCATCTCTTGTGAAAGGACTCGCTGGTTTGAGGCACTAGAGGTTTCGATTACTCGTAAAGCCGAAGTATCGTGCACAACGATTGCGGCTGAAGAGTCGTTGATAACCACGCGTCTATTATCACCTACGGTGGACGTATAAGTCAGTTTGTTTTGAATATCAGCTGAATCTCTGCCTACACTCTCACGAAGATGATGATCGTCAACAAAGCCCAAGGTTTTTTGCGGCTCATACGGAACCCATCCTAGGTCTGGGTAGTATACCTCGATCCAAGAATGCGGTCCAGATGTCCACTCATACCCGTAAGTCGTCACATACCCATTTACGTTGATCTCCCCGTCGACTAGATAGCCACTTACGTAGCGAGCTGGAATTCCGACACTCCGTAGCAGTGCTAATGAGAGATGCGCATAATTCTCGCAGGTTCCCCGCTTGTTGTGAAAAGTCCAAGATGCGTCGTGTTTTGTTACGTTGCTGTCGTATTTGAGGTTCTCACTAACCCAGAGCATCAGAGACGTTATCGCTTCACTTTCATAGCGCGTGTTGTTGATGATCGCTTTTGCCGTGTTCACAATATCACGATCTTCAGACTGGACGTAGGTCGAGGGAGCCAGATATTTGTTGGCGCCGTCTTCTGCACTTGAAAGCTTGATCGGCAGTCGTGATTCTGAGTTCAACCCGTGGACGTCGACATCAATTGTCAAATTGGCGTCCGTCGTGTACTTCAACTTAGACGGTGGGTTAGTCCACGTGGCACTAATTCCTTCACTGGTTGCCGTGACGGCATCGGGTCTCTTACTATATGATATGCTGGCGGAGTTTACTTTTAGCTCGTATGCGAAGAGCGTGGCGTTAGACGCAGGAGCGAGCTGTACAGTCAACTGCTGAATCCCGTCTGGAATCGTAATCTCTCGCGTTTTAACGTAGTGCACCGAACTCGTCAAGCTGCCTTCGCAAATTAGCACGTCACCTGATCCTTGGAGCGGAATCAAAAAAGCAATCACGATAAGGGCGCAAGCAATAGTTTTCATTTGGAGGGCGCACGGCACATAATGGGACAGTGCACATAAATTTTTTTTTGCGCGCACTTAAAGGTTGTGGCCTCGCAGTTCGTGAGTACGCCAAAAATGCGTCCTCGAATGAATCATGCGTCATCGACTAGTCCTGTCGTCAATGTCAATGCACATCCATAAGCACTTTTAGAACTGACCTAGAGACGACTATAGGACACTTCTTCACCTCTAAATCAAATCGAGTTGAAGGGAAAAGGCAAGCGATCGCTGCCTGCTTAAAAACAACAGTCTTTCGCAACGCGAGTCAACCTTAAAGCCTCGAATTGCAGAAACGCTTCATCTT
>JAJRBK010000060.1 GCA_028679495.1 Methanobacteriota archaeon | reverse complement strand
TGCGAGAGCTTATGCAATTATTATGCGTGCTAATACAATTTATAATTCACAGTGCTGCGCCGTTTGTACTATTTATCCGTACGATGATACCACTTTAACAAACAGACCAACAATTAGGAAAGCCCATACAAGTATTGAGACCAACGCTTTTCACCCCCTTCTCTCATATATTGTCAAAAAAATAAATCAAAACGTAAGATGGTGATAATTCAGTTGAGTGTTGTCTTTTAAGCGAAGGGAAGCACAAAAGATGACCTAATCATGGCGCTGACGTATATATTATGATACGGCGAGAAACTGGGGGCAGAGAAAAGCCGGATGTCACGACTGTCCGCTTCATCCGCAAGTCGCTGAGACAATATTGCCTGCGCTGAACGGTCAACGCGATGATGAGCGTGTTTTTGAGCAACTCTCTTCCAATTATGGCTTCGGCGCTGTGAGGCTCGACTAAAACATGGGGGCGCTCGGATCGTGGACGGAGACATGAGGAAACTCTGCGAGCAGCACGGCGACATCATTCAATGGGATCAATCAAACAGGTCCTACGTGCTTGCTCATGGCGTTTCCGGCGTTGAAGGTTTCACCACAACCATCCGCAGCCTGAACGCGTGTATGAGGCCTACTTGCGATGTTGGCAGATGTGTGTTTAGCGTGTGAGGAGGCAGCCCCATTACGCGTGCCAAACGGTGAGAATGGTGTCGGAGGACACCGGGACGAGAGGCCCCGGCACCAAAATGCGTTGATCCTTTCTCGCCGGACTGTGCTTGGTGGTAGGGTTTGATTAAGCTTAGTCGTCTCGTCCCCCCGGACGGTTACGCTGCTGTTCTTTCACAATTCTTGTAGCCGTTGCGATGACCCGTCTCCACCATTGCACGGACGCTTCTGCCTTATGAAGAGAGCCTAAGTCGCACACCTTCAAATCGGCGAGAGATAGAAGCGCGTGTTCAGCACGTGCCTTCTCATGCTTTAAATGAAACTTAGCTGCACAATGTATGAGTTCGGCTTCGTACAGTACAGAATATGCTGCTTTACTTCGATTCGACAGAGCTGAACGCGACATTTAGGATACTAAATATCTAAGCGTCGTGATTCAATAAGAAGTTAACGATTAATAATTATAAACCTATCAAGCCAGTGTGTCACTGTCCTTCACAACGTCAAATAGTGGGCACTGACTCCGCACCGTTATTTCACGTGTTATGGGTATGCGGGTGCTTTAAAAAAACATTGGAGCTGTGACAACAGAACAACGGATACACGAGTTCTTAAACAAGGTCTCTCACAGGCCGACGTTAGCAGTGATTTTACGTCGCCGGTAACGTGTCGAGCTCAGGCGTGACGCAGCTTTTTTGTTACACTTTTGCACACAACACTTTTTTCACGCGAGCTTATCAACCACCCCGTAGGTCTCCCCTTAGAGGTGAAACATCATGGCACCGAGCAACAACAACGCCTGCTACTACGGCCCTCACTTCGGCTGCCTGAACGTAACGCATGATGCTGAGTGCACTTTGTGCGCTGAGCGCTTAACGCGTGCAGTCCAGCATGTGCTTCATCCAGGACGAGAGGCTAGTGAAGCGCGCGATGCTATGTGTGGGGAAGGTCCGAGTTACACAGCAAACGGGCATCAGGATTGGCGAACGGTGCAGCCCCTCGCGATCAGTCAAACAAATAAGTGAATCCGTAGGGAGATGAGCGAGATGGAAGTCGGTAAGGTGGAACTTAACGTCAAAACAGCATTAGAGACAGCCTGCTACTATAAAGTGCACCACAAATGCAATCTAGGTCTTCATGCACCAAGCTACGCTGAATGCAAGTCGTGCATGATGGAAGAGTTTGAGAGTATCATCAGGCTAAGACGGAACAGAGTAACCAGAGAGCCTACGCACGAGCGGACATTAAAGAGGTGGAAGAACTGAACGTGATATTAAGCGATATCGTACAAAGCAACTACTGTTACTATACTATCTACTCAGGGTATATGAAAGGTCTCGAGAGGCCGCACAGAGATCGGCAGAAAGTGTGTCGCTGAGGCAAACGCTGATTTCATCCGGCGAAGTAGTAACGGCACGCGGTGAACGGGGTCTACTGAAACGGATTGTACTGACGATGTATGCTACAGAGACGCACATTTTTCCTTCTTATTTCACTGAACAGTCCACCTCTAAGAGTGACAGCTACAGAAGCTCCGGCACAACAAATTCTGCTGATTATAAGGCACGTGCTCAAGGGGTGGGACAGATGATGCAGCAGACATGTACGTAGAGGAAGAAGATCGAAGCGAGTTCTTTTTTGGTTGGGAGCAATTTCACGACCTGAGCTTGAAACCGTGTTTCATGGGATAGAGGGTCGGAGCCTCCACCAGGCTCCTACTGCTACAATTGTCCGTTAAGAGAACGCTTCTGCTGCGTTAGGTGTGTTCTCCGGCACATCTTGGGTGATGTCCCAATACTCGACAATCTTCTCTCCACTAAAACGGAAAAGATGAACTTGCCTCAACCCTCCATCGCTTGGTCTGGAGCTAGAAAGTTGCGTATGCACGGCAACGAGGTCTCCATCAGCAACGACGTTCCTGACAATAAGCTTGAAGTCAGCTGTCGACCCTTTTATTATTCCTTCCGCCCCTTGTTTCTGCACGGCAATCATTGCATCGATCAACGCGTCCATGCCACCAGGAACGTATGGATTATGGGTCGTACAGTCAGGGGCAAAGAAACGCAGTCCTTCCTTTGGTCTTCCTAAGCCAATTAAATTAAGAAATTGGACTGCAGTGTCCTTGCGGATCTTGTTCACATCGTTTTCAGGCGTGTCAAAATGTTTTGCGTCATCCATTTGTTCACCAAGAGAGTTCAGGCGTGCGCAAGTTATACTTGTTTGCCGTGCATGCTAGGCTATTTTCCTGCGTTTTTTTCCTTGATTTTACAACGAGGGTGGGGCGGAGCCTCCGCCACGCTTGAGCTTTGCGAGAAAGAAGGACTGCAATATGCACAAGCCGCAGCAGGTATTGGGTCATTCCAATATTAACACGACAGCTTTGTGTCTGCAGCTTGAGAATAAGGATCTGCAGGAAATCCATGAACTGGCGCCGTTTAAGAATACCTAAACAAATCTGACTGATCACGTAAACGACTGCGGTTCAAACGAAGAGGTCACACGGCCACTACCACTACACGTTGTTGTTGTTCTAACCACCTTAATCGCGTTTTTATGTTTGGTGAGGTATTGGTGACGTCCAACCTGCTATGGCGTTGATCATCGACCGCCGTGATAGCACCCTATAATAACGAAAGCGGACAGCTTGATTGAATAAGGAAGCGATAGGCCGCCGCGACCCTAATATAGCGGCTATTACCTTCGCGTTCTACACGCCGGCTTGATAATCGGCGCAGCCGTTATTTTTTAGCTGAGCCTTTTTCTACAATACTTCTCGGACGCGCCCGCTTGCGCAAACCCTGATACGGATCCAGAGTCGATGCGCTCTTATCGGCGCTGGGCTCCTTGGGCGCAGAAGGCGACTCCACCGGTCTTTCATCGGTCATAAATTCAGTTTACAATGTAACAAAGCAATAAAGCTTGCGCGACGGATGAGCGTAATACGTGCCTAAATCGAATTTTTTGCTCGTTAAATGTCGTTTGGGAATGCGAGGCAGGCGGCGATTGCTTCCCGAACCGCGCCTACGCAGCTCATACGCCATATTCTTCTAACGTTCCGACCATTAGCTTCGCCATAAGTGTCGTTAAGTTCCTTAGCGCTGTCCTATCTTTGTTGCTAATATTACTTACTGCACATTATGCGAGCTTTATGTCAAGTCAATCGTGCAGTTGGCTCCCTAACGTAAAAAACTGATTAAGTGAGAGAGGGGGTTAGCTTAAATCTTGTCTTTTATTCAGTAATTTGCCTGTTAATTCAGAAATGCTGCGATAGAATCTAAAAAGATACCAGCAACTTTTAATAATTTGTATCACATCCTTATGTGATTTTGGTTGGACGCAAAGCTGCTTGTCAATACAGGTTCGTGGGTCATACAAGGCGATAACACATGCGACACGTTTGTTTAAATTGACGAAAAGCGGGCCGCGTCTTTTTCAATTGCTAGGAAAACAGGCTGGTGAGGCAAAAATAAAGCCCGGCGGTGACTGTTAATGATAACGCGAGCGGGTCTTAACCACAAGAGTTCTCTCATCGTCGTTGTCCGTGGTGATGCGCGAATAATCCAATAAAAGCAATAGCACAATCATGAATATGAAGAAATTGAACCTAAGTGTGACAAACTGCTTTTTGATAAAAGCGGATGATCACTATGTCCTAATTGATACCGGATACGAAGATGATTGGGCTCTATTCCGAAGAAGACTAAACCAAAATCATGTGGAGCTATCTGACCTCAGCCACATTATTCTGACGCACCATCACAATGATCATTCTGGATTACTACATAACATTTTGCGGGAGAATAACTCGATTGAGGTTGTAACCTCGTGCCTAGGCAAAGGCCTCCTCTTGAAGGGAAAAAACGATCACGCATATGGTGAAGGTTTCTTGAGCGGACGGATTGCCCTTCTGACGATGGTTGGCATCGGGGCGTTGACCTCGCTACGTCTTAAAAAGGCGATTTCCCCGGCGAAAATAATGACCAGATTTCCGCCATATCGGCTGTGCAACCGCGACACCTTGATCGCCGGCGACACTGGTCTGCGGGATATCGGCATCCCGCTTGACGGTGAAATTATAGCAACGCCCGGACATACCGCCGACTCCATTTCCATCCTCTTTGACGACGGCGACTGCCTGATCGGAGACGCTGCGGAAAACGTATTTGCCCTTCAGCTTTTAGGAGCGAAGTATTGCACGCACTTAATCACCGACATGGATTCCTTTTATACGAGCTGGGAGAAGCTCATCGCAGCAGGAGCGCGACGGATTTATCCTGCGCACGGCTGTCCTTTTGCTGTTGACAAACTCAAGGCCAATCTTTGGGAACAGAGGGCTGAGAACCTCGTCTCATTTCCTTATGGTACCGACTAGCTCAGTT
>JAJRBK010000001.1 GCA_028679495.1 Methanobacteriota archaeon | reverse complement strand
GTGATTGTGTGATGACGCGGACCCCTCGCTGTGCAAGCAACTCACGCGTGGCGACGTTGAAGCTTTGGGCCCCCTCTTGGTGAAAGCCCGTATGATGAGTCACAACGACCAGTGTTGCCATCCCATCAAGCGCTTCCGCGAACTTCACGGCGGTTTCTCCCGTCGTGCTTGCAACCACGACGTATTTTGTGCGATGCGTGGCAACGTATGAGCGCACCGCATGCACGACGATATCGGTGTTTTGCGGCCCTGGAGCATCGAGGTACAGAATCTCCTCTTTTTTCATGTCAACCACGTCCTGTGGTCGAGTACAACGCTCACGATCCCCGCGTTTTTACGACGTCCTTTAAAATATCGAGCATCTCTCTCGAAAACATTTCGGCGATGTCTCTTCCGATCGACAGGCTCTCGTCAGGTTCGATGCCAAACGAGGTGAGACTTGAAATGGCAATGCCTTTTGGCGTTCCACTCGTGGTGATGTTTATGCCGAGGTGCATTTTCTCGCTAGTAATACTTGCTGTCGCGATGCTTACGGTGAGTTTTCCGTCGCCGACGAAAAGATCATCGCCCGACCGTGTGGTCTCAATGCCGTACATATTGAGCACGGCTTGCGCACAGATCACGAGCAATCGCTGTAATAAATATGAAATTAATACGTTGCCAGGACTATCAAAGCGTTCAATAATGAGGTGAAGGACATCATCGCCCGTTATCTCTGTTTTGCCGCGAATATCTTCGCAATCCTTCATTCGTTCCTCGGATACGTCCATTCCTCCTCGGAACACCACGATAGAATCGCCAAGCACGCCGTATTTTTTGTAAGCCCATAGGGGTTCAATTTGCGACCCGTTGTAAAACACAGGCTGCTCTACGACCTCAACGATCATACTTGATACTCTTTTTTACCACTTAAATAGTAATGGTCTGAGGCTTAAGGAATATATACCACGTACAATAAAAGTTTCTATAGTGAAAATAGTAGGCTTTTCGTCCTTAGACCAGACACTGCTTTTATTTCCCCCCTTAGAGTCGTTTCCCCTCTCAGGTGCTCTATCGTTAAGTTTGGGCACAAAAAGCTGCGTGGGCAGGTGGGAGGGGGAGACGTACATTCCGTGCGATAGCCCAGAATGGCCGACATGTGGCAGCTGCAGGGAGTTCAATCCGTGCGCAATATGTAGCGGCGTGTGTCTTAAGGACGAGAAGACGTGTTTAGAGGGCCATGCAGTCTACGTTGCAATGTTCAGGCCCAATATTTTTAAGATCGGGGTTGCGAAAGCCTCTAGGTTTCATGATCGGTTAAGAGAGCAAGGTGCCGATATTGCTGCTGTGGTCGACCATACTCCTGACGGTGAACTGGCACGCAGAAAAGAACGTGAACTGCAGCAGCGTTATGGCATTAAAGGAAACGTGCGTTATTCACAAAAACAGCAGATTGACACAGAACTCGACTGGGAAGCGTGGCACGAGTGGAGAGGTAGGCTCAACGCTCGTGATGAGGTCAAACTGGACTACTTTGACAAGCAGCCGTGGATGCGTCCTCTGCACGTGAGAGATGTGCTTCTAGGCCGTGTGATTGGCTTGAAGGGAAGACTCCTCATCCTAGAAAAAGATGCCACGCTTTACAGCTTTGACCTGAACGATGCTCTTGGAGCAGAAATTAGCGCGATTAACGTCTCAAAAAGGCAGATGTCACTTAACTCGTTCTAAGTCCTCGCTCAGCTGCCAGTATACTCGGTGATTAGTGATGGTATACGCAACTTTATAAGTGCTCACGAGCCCGCTTAAATGCCCTTTTATCGTTGTCACCGAGAGCCAATACTTGGCTAGGTTATCCTCGATACCTAGTTCTTTTAACACCAAAAAAATGAGGTCTTCTGTGGATCGAGGAGCGCTTAAAAGCCGTAAGATCATGTTATCGATCTGCGTTAGCTGGTTGAGGTGAAGCTCGATCTGCTCAGCGCTCTCCTCTTTTGACATGATTGTGCCGTGACTCGGCACGAGCCAATCGAACGTGGTATTTTGTATCGTCTTCAATGACCTACGCGTGAGTTCGACATCGATCGAGTAAGGCAGCTTGTGACGCTCCCAGATATCTTTTGAGTAAAGCGCATCTCCAGCGAAGAGCACGCCATCACAAAGGTAGCCCGTGTGCCCCATCGTATGGCCTGGCAGATGCACGGGGGCGATGCCCTCTTCAAATGGGTACTCTTCCGCGTAGTGATCGACCCCGCATGCGTCCCCCAGAAAGAATTTTGTGGTCATTTCAACCGGCGGCCGTGCCCAGTTAAACAGACCCCTCACGTTGGTTTCAGGATTTTCAATCAAGAAGGCGTCCTCTTTCGGAGCAATAATAACCGCCCCTGTGCGCTTCTGTAGGGTACCCGCCCACGTAAAATGGTCGCCGTGCCCGTGCGTGATGAGGATGGCAGTAATGTCAAGGGGTACGTCGATGACAGACGTGTCAATCAAATAGCTTTCATAGAGGCCGACATTTGTATGACCTAAGATGCATCTGACATCGTTTAGTTCGATAACTCGCTGTCGCATACTCTTTGGTCCCCGATCACTTCGTCGGTATGCGTTGTCATACCATAAATGTAACAGCCACTTGAGACGTCTGTAATGCGCTCTCCAAGGCGAGCAGTTCTTAATTGGTAGCTTTTGCAGCAGCCTATTTGAGCTCGAAATCTTCGAGTGAGTACTGCGAAAGGGAAGAGGGATAGGTGATGAGCTCATCGTCCACTTTTGCGAACGGAGTCAGCTCATGGGGCGTAGAGCGAGAGGTATTTAGGATGTGCATGACCTCCCATCCTCGAAGCGACAAGTAGTCCGCGATAATGCGACGGTGACACCGCGTCCATAGTACTTCAGCGCACATACAGACGGTGATCTGTTCTGCGGCTACAGCGCTGAGCTGGGAGATCGCTTCTGAGAATTCATCCGTAAGGGCGTAATCCGCGTAGTTCCTAAACCCCTTCACACGCCAAGCGGTATTGGGTGATTCTGTAAGAGTCTGCGGCCTGAACCCTCCGAGCTCCTTACCCATCCACGAGTAAGCGACGTTCGAGCGCGGCAGCGCATATTCAAGCACCTCTTTATTGAAATGTGGATTAGCGCGCGAATGTGGAAGGCTGCGTACATCGGCAACCGTGGAAATATGATAGTGCGACAACGTTGCAATGAAATCATCTAATGAACGGTTTGAATGTCCGATAGTGTAGATGACCCCCATGACGCTTCATGCGTAGTACCTTTGCACAATAATGACTTTTTGCATTTGTTCGCTGCAAAGGAGTAGGTGAACTGCGCACCAATCAAACTGCTAAACCCACATCCTATCGTTCAGATCACTGAATGAATGAGCAAAGGTTTTATGAGCGCACAAGTAATCACTTTGCGCTATTAAATGGACGTGAATCATCGCTTACCGGCACATGTGACCGTATAAGCGATCTTTAGATGGCATCTGATCCCTGTGAGGGTTGGATGCACGGAGAGGCATATGAAGGTTCCTGATAATGAAGCGAATAGACAAAGTTGCATTTGCGATAAGGGGGATTGTCAAACGTACAACCAGAATGGGTTGAGCGACACGCTCTTTTGCGCCATAGGAAAAAGTTCGAAGACTCCACGACGCGTAAAATGTCCGTGCAACGTATGTCCAATATGGGCCACGTATAACCTTAGCGACTTGTATTATTGTATTGAAGGGGCAGCAAAAGAGTAAAAGGGAGTTTCTGAAGACGCCGCAGTTCACCACGCCCCTCTCTGCGTGCAGAGTCACGATTGCCAGTCTGAACACTGAGAAGGCACGACAAATCGTATTGTTTTAATAGCGAGAAGGGGGGGTTAGGCCCCTATCTCACTGATTTGTTGACGGTGTCCGGATCAACAAAAAGGAAATGACGATCCCAGCTATTGCCAGCACAGCCACCGGGTAGAACACAGCCACGTAACTTCCCACCAAATCACGCAGCGTCCCCGCCAACAGATTGCCAACGATTGCTCCAGCGCCATATGCAGTAAAGACGAGCCCGTAATTAGGACCGTAATACTTGGTTCCACAAAATGCCGCCGTGCATGATGGGGCAATTGCTAGCCAACCCCCGAGACACAGCCAGAGCGCACAAAACCCTATGACGTACACAGGGGTGGCTCCTGGTGCTGCTCCAAAGCCGAGCAGCAGTGCTGCAGCTGCAATGATTACGAAGCTTAGTATTGCTGTATTTCGTGGATAGATTCTGTCGACAAGATAACCAAAGATAGGCCGACCAATCCCATTGAACACAGCAAAGACTCCGGTAAGCAACGCAGCCGTTGCGGCGCTCAGCTTAAAGACCTCCTGGCCGGTGGGGCTGCTAATGCCAATTGCCATCAAGCCTGCGAGCGTTCCAATGAAAAAGCCGATCCAGAGCCCCCAAAACCCTCTCGTGCGCATCATCTCAGATCTGTTGAGGTCTTGACATTGTGTGCCGGCTTGCCGTGCAGTCCAACCCTCTGGCTCCCATCCTGGCTCAGGAAATCTGAGCGGCAGGCCGAGCACGACGATCAGAATCAAGAAAGCAAACCCAAGGTAGCCGAGGCTGCTCAGGACACCGTAAGTGTTGATAAGGTAATTCGCAAGTGGAGCAGTGATCAATGGCGATAGCCCAAAGCCGAGCACGGTAAGCCCCACGGCTAGTCCGCGCCGGTCAGGGAACCATCGCCCGGCAACGCCGATAGGGCAATTATAAGCGATCCCCACTCCCGCACCTCCTATAATCCCGTATGCAACGGTTAGAACCGCGATGCTTGATGATTGGCTTCCAAGAAGCCAGCCTATGCCGACGATGATGCCGCCGATGACGGTTAGTCTGCGAGGGCCATATTTATCCAAGGGCCCTCCGGCAAATGGCATTAACAGGGCAAAAAATGCAAGGAAGATGATGAACGGCAACAAGCTCGCCGTGGCATCCACAGAAAAGAGCTTCTGAAGTGGCAGCCTAAAAACGCTCCACGAATAGATGCTGCCGAGACATAGGTTAATAACGAGGCCGAGCGCAACGAAGACCCACCGGCCCCTTTCTGCCTTCATGCCGAACAGTGTGGTTGTTCTGCTGTTTTCTGTCGTGATTTGGTTGTTTTCGTTCATGCTTGGTAACCATTCT
>JAJRBK010000059.1 GCA_028679495.1 Methanobacteriota archaeon | reverse complement strand
GGTAAAGAACACGGTATCGGATAAAGTTTATAGGCTTAAAGTTATATACGAAGATCCGGTCGATTCAAAAAAGCTAAAAGCAGCTTTAAAGCGTCTTCAAGGCGAGATTGAGCAAGCTACTCCGCAACGGGTTGCTCATCGTCGCGCGGATCTTAAGCGATATAAGAAGGTCTACTCAGCTGATTTAGAAGATGATAAGATAATCATTCGTTGTGAAGGTGGACTCTACGTGAAGGAATTGATATCTGGGGACAATGGAAGAACTAATCCGAACTTGTCTGCGCTGATTGGCACGCACGTTACAGTAGATGAACTAGATGTGCTTGAAGTAAATGGAGGCCTATAATGCCCAAGTCCCACGGTGAGAGAAGAAAAACACGTTACAAGCTTAAAAAGAGCATTCGAGCACGAGGTACTGCTCCTGTAAGTCACGCGACACGGCGTTTTGAGCTGGGTCAGAAGGTACATATCGATCTTGACCCGAGCGTACATAAGGGCATGCCAAACCCTAAGTTTCATGGGCGAACGGGAACCGTGATAGAACAGCGAGGTAACGCATATCTGGTTGAAGTAACGGACGGTAACGCGCTGAAGACCATAATCGCTCGGCCTCAACATATTAAAGCACAGAAGTAGGACATAATGATCGTAAAATCCGTACTAGAAGAGGTGAATCTCACCATTCCTGAGGTAAAGGAGATCTTCAGCGGGTTGGCAAATCTCCTGTCGGAAGAAGAAACGGGCTACGAGTTCAGGCGCGCGCTCGACCATGTTAATACGTTTGCGAAACTTACAGCACCTCAATCGAGAGAACTTGTCAACGAGCTCCGAAAGCTGGAAAAAATGAAAGAAGAAATTGCAATCAGAATTGCTGATATAATACCGCTTTCAAAAGATGAAGTTCGCTCGATATATGCAAAAGAGCGTTTTTCACTTACCGAAACGGAGATTGAGGAAATTCTTGACATAATAGCACGCTTCTATTAAAGCAAGATGGTAATGAACATGAAGGGCGAGAAGGAGCAATACGTGCGAGTATTAGATTACTTGCCTCATGGTCATCCTGATGATCCACACCCTGTTTACAAAAAGAAACCCATCGTACACTCTGTCGGGGAGGAGAATTTCACATTGCTCGAACTAATACCTCGTGCAAATTTCATCCCACAAACATATGAGCGACTCTATATCGGGGAAGGAGAACGAGATGAGATCGACCATGTCAAAAGGAGAGTGAGTCACAAAGAGCTCACACACGGTGCAAAAGTTGAACTACCGTATGCTCTTGAGATCATTGTCAAAGAACAAGAACCGCGTTTCGTTCAGTTCTTTAACGACGCGCAGCCTATTACCACGCGCCTCCACACCCTGGCACTGCTTCCAGGCGTGGGGAAAAAACTAATGTGGGAAGTACTAGCTGAACGTAAGAAGAAGCCCTTTGAAAGCTTTGAAGATATCGCTCACAGGGTAAAAGGACTCTATCATCCTGAAAAAGTAGTTGCAAAGAGGATCGAGGATGAACTTAAAGATGAGCACGTGAAGTACAAGCTCTTTGCAAAATAGCGACTAATTCTTTAATATATAGGCTTAATATTCTCCAGAGTGAAGAGGAGTTATAAAGCGCCGAAGTGGGGACAGCATTTTCTCATAGACGAGCAGATTGTTCACCGAATTGTTCGTTATGCTCACGTACGTGCGCACGACACGATATTGGAGATTGGAGGAGGCACGGGTAACCTAACGAGAGCGCTGGCAAAGGCGTGCGAGAAACTCATCGTGATCGAGAAGGATAAACGACTTGTGGAACAGCTTTCTGAGATCGAGCACATTGAGATCATAGAGGGAGATGCGTTGACAGTTCCTTTCCCCTCTTTTGACAAGACAGTCTCAAATTTGCCATACGAAATATCATCTGAGGTCACGTTCAAGCTGCTTGCACGCCCTTTCACCTGTGGCGTTTTGATGTACCAGAAGGAGTTCGCTGAGCGTATGGTTGCGGAGCCAGGAACAAGGGAGTATAGCCGACTCACCGTCTGTCTGAGCTACAAATCGCAATGTGAGCTCCTAGAAGATGTGCCTCGGACCGCTTTCCTTCCACAGCCGCAGGTCAATTCCGCAATTGTGAGGATACTGCCCACACCGCCTCAGTTTGAAGTATACGACGAGGCGTTCTTTCATCAGTTTGTCCGAGCACTTTTTACGCAACGGCGAAAGACGCTCCGAAATGCACTCATTACCACTGCAAAGTTGCTGGGTGCGGACAAATTGAACGAGACCATAGATGAGCTTCCGCAACACTGGTTGGCACGTAGGCCGTATGAGCTTGCTCCGCCAGAGCTAGGATGCCTCGCCAACTATGTCTTTACGCGCCGCCACACAACATGACGCTTCACATCCCCGCACAATACGATGAAACGAATCGATAAGTCCGTGCCTTTAGCTTTGACCGATGATGCCAAGACCATTTATCTTAAAGATGACGTAATAGACGTGCTCCCGGACGTATATGAGCCGGCCGATGACAGCTACCTTCTGCTAGAAGCTGCATGTAAAGAAGTCCGACCTACGGATACGGTGCTCGAAGTTGGTACAGGATGCGGATTAATAGCAAAGGTCCTCGCGAAACGTGCACGGTGTGTGATCGCAACTGACATAAACCCGCATGCTGTCGTGAACGCACGTTTGAACGGCGTTGATGCAGTAGAGGCTGATCTGTTCGGTGATCTTAACGATAAGTTCGATCTTATCATCTTCAATCCTCCATACCTGCCAGCAGGCAGCGATACTGCGAACGACTGGTATGCAAAGGCGGTCGATGGAGGAGCGATGGGATATGAAGTAATATTAACGTTCATTTCACGTGTCTGCAGCCACCTTACACCGCACGGGCGGGCGCTCGTTCTAATCTCTTCTCTTACCGGTTACCGTACAGTTGTTGAGAACATGCGCTGCGAGTTCGAGTTAGTAAAAACGGTGGCCGAGCAAAAATGTTTTTTCGAAACGCTGTACGTAATTATCGGCCAGCTCCAAGAGTGATCAAGAGATCTCGTAGCTAGTGTTCTAAACGTCCATCAATGAACTTATACAGCAGTATCTCATCCACGTAAGTACCATCATCAAGTCTGCCTTTCTTCGTGCGCCTTCCCTCCTGCTGGTAGCCCAAAGCATGGTACAACGATGCCGCTGGATTTCCTTCGTAGTAATTGACCTCAATCTTCTTGATTCCCTTGTCTCGAGCGATGCCTTCAAGCGTCGTAACGAGAATTGTTCCTAACCCTTTTTTTTGGAAAGCAGGATGAACGGCAACGCCGAAGGATGCAGTATGTGCAGACCTTGAGTGATGGTCGCTTAAATTGAGCGATGCAGAGGCCACTATCTTCCCGTCGTGCAGACCGAGCACTGTGATCTTGTCATTGTCAACGCTGTCAAGCCACCGCTTCTTGTGCTCCTCCACATCGTTAGGGGCGTATCGCTTTGCGAGGAAGTGATCCACATCGCTTAGCCACGTGTAAAGGTATTCGTAGCCGCCTCGTTCGTAGTCCCCTTTCTCCGCGATTTTGAGCTCGACAGTGGTTCCATCATGGAGCACAACGTGTCTTGGAAGTGCCGTGATATTACCTCAAGCGATACTTTCAGATTTGAGCTTAATAAGCCCTAGAAGCGTGTCAAACTCCTCTTTTAGCCGTAACGATGCATCCCTCAATGCTTTCAGAGGATCCTTTGATTCGGTTTTAATGTAGAATATTGGATTGCTGATCATAGGGTGCTTCACATCATACGTGGCTATCTCGACCTGCGGGTCTTGGAGGAGCGAATGCTTCAAGACGTTCAAGAACGTGTGACCCTCGTCAAGAAACTCTATCTCGGCCTCGTCTTCAGTAACTCGGATTATCTTGATGTTCATGGCTACACGCCCCTAAAAGATAGACAAAAGAGCGCTGTGTTTAGATAACGCCCTTTCCATAATCTTCTGATAACTTTCTCGTTTCAGTCCGCTCGCAACGCGGGCATTCAAGTTTGTTTTGTTTTCTCAAAAGCGGCGTCCGGCAGCGCGAGCATAACGCCTTTATAACGCCTAAGTCTTTTTCAACCGTACTCAATCGCAAGCTCTTTTCGTCGATTACTTTAGCTTTGATGATATCTTGCTGGTCGAACTCCGTATCAAGCTTGGCGACATACGAATCCTTGACGTTTGAGATATGAATGGCGCCTTGATCAGCGTTCGCGATCTCGCGATTTTCCTGTCCTTTTATGCGCGCGATATCCACAAGCACAACGGCATTCTTCAAATCGATGATGCGTCCTACTACGATATCGCCTGTCTTGAGTACGGGAGGTGTTTTCATTACTGGCTCGATACGCACTGTGCGATCCTTCGTATTTTTTTCCACTTTTCCTGTGATCGCAGCGAATATCTTGCCTCTCTCTTCATAAGTTCCTTCGCCAGCCAAGTATTCCTCGGCTGTTCCGATAAGGTCACCTGGCACCACTATTTCGGTCATTTCGTATCCTTACCTGCCTGTTCTCACAAAACACTAGAAATTAGGTGAATGTTTCTATGCGATACAAAATTGCATCTATATATCGTACTTCTTGCTTATGAAACTTAAAACTATGTGCAAGAGGTAACTTAATTCTCATCGCATCTGTTACGCGATTTGGCTCCAAAAAACGCCGTACAAAATCATTTACAATTGCGTTATGTAGCAGGTAGATGACCTTGCCGACTTCTGTAGCCTTCAGAAGGAACGGCCTGTCGCTGTGTCGCTTTTGAGCTCCAAAAGGCGGGTTCATCACAACGGTGTCGTATGCTCCTTGGAAATCCTGAATCGGACTCTTAACCCACGTGACGTTTATCCCTGCAGCGTCTGCATTCATCTGCGCCATCTGAAGCGCTCGTTCATCTGCATCGACACCGGTCGCCGTCGCTTCTAAAAGCGCTGCTCCTATAGCAAGGATCCCCGTTCCGCAGCCTAAATCGACGACCTGTTTATGCCAAATATCTCCTCGCAGGTATGCAAAGTGGAGCAGCTGTGCCGCGATCGGAGCGGGCGTACTGTATTGCTCGAGGGCGGCAGAAGGAGCTGAAAACGCTTTCAGCTGCTCGAGGATCATTTCAAGCTGTCGCTGTTTCATGTTTATAAGCGATGGCGCAACGTGCTGCATAGTAGCAGGGCACTGCTGATTAACTCGCTAGTGCAAGTGGTTTACCGTTTTCTGCTAATCAAATACGCTGCAGCTGTTAACCCAGCAATAGTGAATATCGCTTCAAATCCGTTGCCAGGATTT
>JAJRBK010000058.1 GCA_028679495.1 Methanobacteriota archaeon | reverse complement strand
TAAGAGGCTCTAGCATCTCACGCTCCTGCCCCTCTAAGAAGCCTGTGGCCCAAATTTATCCACTCGTCTTTGATAGGCTCTTCGGAAGCTATGAACAAAATCGAGTTGCGAGTTATCTCGTGCTTGATAATCCGGTACCCTTCGGGCGCGACGCGTCGTATTGCATCGATGACCGTGCGCTTTAATTCGGTCGCAGGCTCGAAGATGACTTCGTCAGGAATTTCCTCGTCGGTCGCGACCAGCACGGTGTATCGATCGATCTGCAGAATATTTGCCTTGCCGTAAAGCTCCGTCAGTTTGTCCATCAAATCGTTGACGTAACGCTCGTTCTTGATATCCAACTTCAATCCGTCATCTGTGTGGGTCATCGTAGCAATGTCGGAAATCTTGACATCTGGAACCGAGACCGCGAGCTTGCCGCACAAGATGAACACAGGCTCGTCCGGATCGACGTAGATCTTGACGTTGTAGAGTGATTGCGCTACGTTCAGATCAGAGAAAACGTCCAACATCAGCTCTTCAATCAAGCGCGCTCCGTGCTCATCGGGCGACTCAACAGCTACTCTCTCTGAATCTATCATGGTGTGTGTGAGCGGTCTGGTCGCAGCGACTCAGAGACGGAGACCTGAGCCTTTTCTTGCTTTGACTCAGCCACAAACCCACTGGCTAACAGCGCAGATCCGACGGCGCCTATGTATTGCGAGTACCTCGGCACTACGACGCTTGTTCTCAATAGGTCCTGCATTGCTTCTACTAGGCCGCTAATGAGTGACGTTCCGCCTACCATAATGACGGGCTCTACGATTTCTAGTTCTTGAAGCTGCTGGTCAAAAACTTGTTCAGCAACGCTGTAGCAGGCCGCGCTTGCGACGTCTTCCTTTGTTGCTCCCAGTGATAAAGCGTTGACGAGGCTTTGCGTTCCGAAAACGATGCAGTAGCTGTTCATAGTCAAGCGGTTGTGGTCGCCTTTTGAAGCCAAGGGACCTAGTTCACTGATATCAACGCCCAAGCGACGCGCAGTCATATCGAGAAAGCGCCCTGATGCGCCTGCACAAATGCCCCCCATCGTGAAGCTACCTGGAATACCATCCATAACCGAAATCGCCTTATTGTCCATGCCGCCGATGTCTATGACAGTCGCAGGCCCTTTCTGCTTCTCCGCCAGATAAACTGCGCCTTTTGAGTTGACCGTAAGCTCTTCTTGAACGAGCAGGGCCTCCATAGCCTCTCCGACCAGCAGACGACCGTAACCTGTCGTTCCCAACGCCTGAATTTCAGATTTGTCGACTCCGGCCATAGCCAGTGCTGTAGCGTACGCGAGTTCGGCGCTCTTCAACACCTCGGTTGTATCGACCCATCCAACTCCGATAACTTCGTTGTCTCGCATTACCACGGCTTTTGTGGTGGTCGAGCCTGAGTCTATACCCGCGGTCAGGCCCGTTTGCTTTTCACGTGCGAGAAGGGTACGTCTAAGCGCGGTGGTGACAAGAGCCTCCATTCTCGTGAGAAGCGTTTCGGCGGTCGTTCGTTCGGTAAATGAGTAGCTAATGACCGGCAAATTGGCACGCTCATGAATATAGCGTCGCAATTCGCTACGTGTTATCGCCCCTTCGGCACACCGGAAGCACGTGGTTATGAATACGGCGTCGACCGGAAAACCCCCATCGACTATGGATCTCGCCCGCGCTATCATGAGCTGTAGATCAGGGCTCGCAACTTCCAGCCCCCACTCCCGTACCGCCTCTTCGATCGCTTCAGTATCTACTTCAGGATAGACTATTTCGGCGTTTACGGAAGCGACAGCATTTTCAATCTCCTTTTGTATCCCACTGTATTCAGATCCGCAGGAGAGATGTGCAATCCTTATTTTTCGAGTCACGCGAGTACCTCCGTTTCGCGTGTGAGGGATTCGCAGAAGTCACGCACCTTTCGCACGAATTCACGCGCCTCGTCATCGTCCCTTGGATAGGTAAGCTCAAGACGAGGTATGTCTTTGTGACGAATGATGTACTTGGCGAGTTCATTTGTTCGGGCGCATCCCATGCACCCAAATGAGTAATCAGCGTCGTGAACGATGATAGCAGCGTCGGCCTCTTCGATCAAAGGATCAAGGAGTGCCATTCGCCCGCGCACGCCAGGGGGAACGTCGACTGCGGCGTACTTGAGTCCCTTTTTCGGATCTTCGGGTGTGACGTTTATAGGTGGGCTATCTATTCCCACTTCGTTTATCTTATGGCGTATGACGCGCATTAACGTAAGCGGCTCGTGGCCAAACCTCGAGACCAAATCAGACAGAATAAGGCTGTTTGCCGGATATATGAGTATGTTAACCATTCGCTTCCTCTTTAGACTGCTCTTCAATAATCTCGATGAACCGGGCGATCTTGAACTTTTCACGCTTTTTTGCTGCTTTAGCGCCCGGCGGCTCGTCGATCGTTTCTAGTCCATAGGATATACTCGGAAGGATGTTTGACTCCCTCTCGAGTTGGTGGAAGCCTGGTCGGGGACCGCCTCCTCTGACGGCCCGACATCGTCTTGAATCGCCTGGGGGAAACCCTCGGTCTTTAACGAATATGCCCGTAGGGTCGAGTGTCCTTAGCTCTTTTATCGTGTCATTGACAGATTTTTTCGATCCCGTGACGATAAGTCCAAAGCACGTCTCTTTTACGGTCGCATCCGTTGACAATTCATACGCCCTAAGAGCGAGCTCACTGGGCAAGATCGGGCTTGAATCTGCAAGAACAACCATTTTTGTTATC
>JAJRBK010000057.1 GCA_028679495.1 Methanobacteriota archaeon | reverse complement strand
GATAACCCCTACAAGCTCGTCGTCGCTCGTTACAAACAGTTGATTCACTTTGTGTTTTTCCATACAATCGAGGGCGTAGGAAATTCGGTCAGATTTGCCTACAGTGTAAGGATTTGACGCTATGTCAGCTGCCGTATTGAAAGCGTAATTATCGTACCGCATACATTACTCCTCTTACCCACAGCAGATGTTCACACTACTCCGCGATTTTCCGCACGATATCAGTCTTCGATACAATGCCGACGAGTGATCCGTCCTTCACAACAGGCAAGGCATCTATCCTTCGCTCTAACATTTGGCGTGCTGCCTCAACTGCCTTTGCATCTTGTTCAATAGTAACGAGTGGTTCTGACATAATGTCTTCTGCAACTTGAAGGACTTTTTCAATGTACCGGTTCTTTTGCACTCCGGCGTGAGCGGACTTTCTGACCATGAGAATATCCTTTGAACTATTGAAGGGTTCCTTAGCAAAAGCTAGATTGGTATGTGTGATTATGCCCACTGGGACGTTATTTCCCTCCTGAACAATCATACGGTAAACTTGGTGCGAATCCATCTCGCGCAACACGTGGTTGATTGAATGGTGCCGGTGACAGGTCAAAAAAGCATCGTTCATGATTGTTGCGACCTTTACCCGCGAGTGTGTAGTGGCAAAGTGGGCTACCAGATCAGTCTCCGTAAATATGCCTAGTAACTCTCCTCCATCTCGTACGACGGGAAGACAGCCGATCTTGTTTGCAACCAGTTCCTGTGCCGCCTCTACAAGCGATGCATCGGGTGATGTAGTGATTGGGTTCTCAGTCATTATAGTCCTTGCCAGAGTGCGATCTTGATGTCGTCGTCGCCAGCCGGCCTCGGACGATTCCAGCATCTTCGCAAGATCATACTTGGTAATGACTCCCACAAGAGCACCCTCATACGCAATAATGATCCTGCTCACTTTATGCTTGAGCATCAAGTTCTTCACGTGCCCGACTGTATCATTTGGCGCAGCAACAAATACCGGCGCACTCATCAAATCATCAACGCGCATTATCTACCTACCCTCATTTACTGACTGATTTCCCTACAATCTTTACCTACAAATACGTTGTTCAAAGAAAGTGTGAAGCCAAGAGCAGCGGCACGGGAGCTTAATGTGTGGAAAGAACTCGGCTTGATAAGGCATTTCTCAACTAAAGTAGTAGGGAAGCGCTTCATCGATGTTCTTAACTCCGATGACCGTTACGTTATAACCGCTCCTTTTTAGCTCACTTTGCAAGTCTACGCCACCACTCGAGCTCGTAGCAAGGGGGTTAGTGGTGCTTACTACAGTTTCCCCATTTGGAACGATTATAACCTTCGCTCCACTCTTTGCGGCTGCTAACGCTTTCCAATAGACACCGCCTACTCGACTTACTGTTCCATCACTATTAATCGCGCCCGTTCCGTAGACATACTTGCTAGTGGGCTTATTTGTCATGGCAGAATACACTGCGATCGCCATTGGCAGACCAGCGCTCGGACCGTCGACTGCATCTACTTTTTCAGGCACGTGAACGACAAACTTGACGTCCTGCCTACTTAGATCAACGTGCGCGCGTGAAGCGGCAACATCAGCGGCAGTTTGTGCGGTCTCTTGGAAATCTGAACCTGTGAGCGGTTTGGTTGCCACAAATACATAGCCGGTCCCAGGCTCAATGGAAACGTTGACATCCGACACGGCGCCCGCATAGCTATTAGCATCTAACTCTTCAAGAGCGAGCATATGCGTTGAACCAACGCCAGTGCTTGAGGGTTTGTTGGTGCCCGAGGAAGTAGAGGGGTTAGACTGTCCACCTAACGGCAAACTGACTGTGCAACCTGCGCTTGCAACAGAAAGAAGCAAGAGAACACATAAGATAGCCACAACGTTATTCCTTTTCATGGATCAAGCCCTGCCGTGTGAAACCTATGGTATAATCCTACGTGTCGGATAAGAATCTATGCATTGCGCGAGCGCCCGTAGTGCATATATATAGAAGATGGCACCACGCCAAGCGGTGCTTTAAGTGAGGAATATCGCTTACACGCAGGTTATGCATTGGACATGAAAGGCAAAATGAAGGCGGCAGCGCTCACTGCGGCTGCCTTATTAATTTCCTATCGACAACAATATAGTCCTTTATTGCTCTGACGGCATCGAAGGGAAGGAGTATGAAATCGTTGTCCGTCCTAAACTCCTGTAAATTGAGATCGGGATCTGGCTTCACTTTGAGATCAAGGATGTCGCCTGTACTTACATCAATAATGAGGTCATAGAGCATACCGATATCTGTCCCATCGCTCCCCATGACTTGTTTATTTGACAAATTCTTAGCGAATATCTCCTTTTTCATCGCTCGACTGCTACGTAGTTATCATATAAAGGGTTTCTTATATCTTTACGTCTATCGGTAGCTGATTTGCGTTGTTGGTTCAGGTGGCCGGCCGCCTGCAAACCTTTCCTTTATCTGCTCGTAATAGTGCATCGTTCGCTCATCGATCGCTGGCCGAACCTTCTTGAGCGCCTCTCTAAAATGCCGCATTTCTATGAATGCTATGTCCATCTTTTCCCTTAGCGCAAGCATCGCAGCTTCTTTACAGAGTGTTTCTAAGTCGCTGCCGACGTACCATTCGGTTAGATCTGCGAGCTCCTCGATGTCAACGTCATTTGAAAGCGGCATGTCCTTGGTATGAACTTCGAGTATTGAGATTCGCGCGTTTTTGTGTGGTGCTCCAATTAGGACCGTTCTGTCAAATCGTCCTGAGCGTAAGAGAGCGGGGTCAACGATATCAGGCCTGTTCGTTGCTGCGATAACAACGATATCTTTGAGATCCTGCAAGCCATCAAGTTCTGTAAGAAGCGTGTTTACCACCCGTTCCGAGACGCGCGACGTGTCTTCTACGCCACGCAGCGGAGCAAGCGCATCAAGTTCATCAAGAAAGACGACGGCAGGTGCAACTTGCCGAGCTTTCTTAAAGATGCTCCGTACAGCACGTTCTGATTCACCGACCCACTTGCTCATCAGCTCAGGACCTCGTACGCTTATGAAGTTTGCTTCCGTTTCATTCGCGACTGCCTTCACGAGGAGTGTCTTTCCTGTTCCTGGTGGGCCAAAGAGCAAGACGCCTCGCGGCGGCGTGATACCCATCCGCTGAAAAGACTGAGGTTCTTTGAGCGGCCATTCTATTGCCTCAATCAGCTCCTGCCGAACGTCTTCAAGCCCCCCCACGTCGCCCCACGTTATGTCTGGAATCTCAACTAGTATCTCCCGAAGCGCGCTCGGCTGAATTTCTCGAAGGGCTTCCCTGAAATCCTCTCCGGTGATCTTCATCGTGGTAAGCATTTCTGTGGGACTCTCTTTTTCAAGATCGATCTCCGGCATATACCTTCTCAAGGCTCGCATAGCTGCCTCTTTCGTGAGAGAGAGAAGATCGGCCCCAACGAAGCCATGAGTAGTGCCCGCCAGCTCCTCGAGCTTGACGTCGTTAGCTAGTGGCATATCGCGCGTATGGATTTGTAAGATCTCCAGTCTACCATCGTAATCAGGGACACTTATTTCAATCTCCCTATCGAACCGCCCCGGTCGTCTGAGTGCAGGGTCGATGGCTTCGACCCTGTTTGTCGCACCGACGATAATAATCTCGCCTCGCTCTTCGAGGCCGTCCATGATCGTAAGCAGTTGCGCAACAACGCGCCGCTCCACTTCTCCCGTCACGTCCTCTCGTTTCGGAGCTATGGAATCGAGCTCATCGATAAACACAATGGAGGGCGTACGCTCGCGTGCTTCCTCAAATATCTCGCGCAGCCGCTGCTCGCTCTCCCCATAATACTTGCTCATAATCTCTGGTCCGGCTATGGAGTAGAACGATGCGCCTGATTCATTTGCGACCGCTTTTGCGATGAGCGTCTTGCCCGTTCCCGGAGGTCCGTGAAGGAGCACACCACTTGGGGGGCTTATGCCGAGGGTCTGAAACACCTCCGGATGCTTCATCGGAAGCTCTATCATCTCTCGTATGCGCTGTATTTCATCTCCGAGGCCTCCGATATCCTCATACGAGATACCAGTGGCACGCACAGATTCGAACCCTTTGACAGGTTTATCCCTCAGATCGAGTTGTGTACGCTCAGTGATGAACACAACGCCAAGCGGATTTGTGCTTATGACGACGAGCGGTACGGCTTGTCCTGGCACGCGCAACAGCGGGTGTGCTGCGACGCTCATGATCGGCACGACATCCCCCTGCACCACAGGACGTTTAAGTAGCTGGCGATGCACACTGTCTGCCATCTCAGCAAGAGGTTGAAATGCTGTCCCCTCAGGCGGCGCAAGTACCACCTTCAACGCTTCATTGGCTTTCGGTTTGCGGACTAGGACGCGTTCACCCATCCCAACGCCTGCATTTTGGCGAATGAAGCCATCGATCCGAATAATTCCTTCATGCCAATCCTGTCGATCGGCCCGCCAGACCTTCGCTGCGGTGCTGTTCTTTCCTACAATTTCAATGATTGCTCCTGGAGAGAGCTGAAGCTTGAGAAGTGTGTCGGGGTCAAGCCGCGCGATGCCTCGTCCCGAATCGTTTGGATATGCTTTTGCAACTTTCAGCTGAACCTCTTGTGCCATCTGATCGGACCTAAGCTTATATGATAATGCGGTAATATATAAGGTATGGCTCGGAGAGTGCCATCTGCTGATGCAGTAACGATGCTTGCATTCGAACCTTTTTCCGGTGCTTCAGGCGACATGCTCACCGCGTGTCTTATCGATGTCGGCGCTGAAAAACGTGTCGTTAAGGAGAACATGGAGGCCGTGGCAGATGCCGAGGTGCAAATTCTCCCCGTCAAAAAAGTAGGTATACGTGCAACACAAGTTCGTGTTGTCACCCGAGAGGAACACCTTCCATATGCCGAACTTATAGACATTGTCCGCTCGAGCGGTCTTCCTTCAATCGTGCGCACCCACGCACATGCGGTGTTTGAAATTCTAGCACACGCCGAAGCTGCCGTACACGGAGTACCGCTGGAGGAGCTTGTATTCCACGAACTTGGGGCTCGTGATGCCATTGCAGACGTCGTTGGTGCCTGCACTGCCATCTCGCTTCTCCCGATCGACCGGATCTTTACAGCCCCTATTTGCCTTGGCGGTGGCTATGTAGAGACGCAACACGGACAAAGTCCTGTTCCTGCTCCTGCAACCGCAGCAATACTCTCTCATTCCGATCTGATTGCTCGAGGGGGGCCTGTTGAGGGAGAGCTCTTGACCCCTACTGGTGCAGCCCTTCTCTCCTTCTTAACAAATACTTCCTGCACCTTCCTGCCTTCGTTAAAGGTGGGGCGTATCGGCTACGGCGCAGGCTCTCGAGATTATTCCCATGCAAACGTCCTTCGAGCTACGCTTGGTCAACTCAATGATCGGTTGTTGTTAGAGGATGTTGAGGTTCTTGAGACAAACGTCGATGACGTGACAGGAGAAGTTCTGGGGAACCTCATCGATGAACTCCTTGAACGAGGAGCACTTGATGTTTTGATTATCCCTACAACAGGGAAAAAAAATAGGGCGGGGCACATTATACATGTCATAACTCGTCCTTCTGAATCTCAACGGCTTGCACGACGCATAATTGAGGAAACAGGCAGCTTAGGCGTACGAGTTATGCCTGCACACCATAGAATCACAACGCTGAGGCGACTTGAACATGTCACACTCCACATTAGAGGAGAGGCCTATGTGATTAGCGTCAAAGTGGCTACTGATCGTGATGGACACGTGCTCAACATCTCTGCTGAGTTCGACGAAGCACGTGAGCTGGCCAAGAGGTGCAACGTTCCTTTGAAGCATATTATCAGAATGGCCGAGCAAGAGGCATGGGACGTCCATGACGCGACGCGCTAACCAGCTTCGTCTTCCTCGATTCCCATATGCTCGGTCAGCGCGTCGTCAAGCGTCATCTCACCCTTAGCTACGCGCTCTGCGAGCTTTCTTGAAATAGTAGTCCTCCCTTTTGAACGCTCTCTGCTCTTCTCCTGTATCTGCCGTATCTCTCCCCGTGACGGGGAGATTTCCTGATGCACAAAATTAACCCCTCGTGTGCGTGCAATATTTATCGCCGCGACAATATCAGCTACACCAATGCCTGCCGTGCCTTTTCCCAGATAAGGGGATGTCCCTCGTTCATTCACTAATTCTACTCTCACGCCCTGTGCGATAAGCGTGTTCGCGAGAGGGATACCCGCTAGGCGTGCCCCATGTCCTATTCGCACCACGATATCAGAGTATTCCTGCTTAACCTTCTGCACGATTTCCATAGCTTGCTTGAGTGGGACACGATAAACAGCCTCAACGATCCCGTTAGCGACGACAGCAATGCCAGGTTCTTCTCCTGGGTCTATGCCGACGATCGCGCGTTCAGGAGCAACGCTATCCCTGAGCAATCTGAGCGCTTGATTCACGGCGGTTTCTGGATCTGAAGCAATAACGACGTTGTGAAAATCGATCGCACTCGCCTCCTTATCAGAAGTGATCACCACGCCGATTCCTGCCCCTATGGGCTCATGTGGCGTAATGGTGACGAACTTAAGCCCCTTGACCCGAAGCTCTTTCGTGATGTCCTGATAGAGTGCAAAATCCGTTGTTGCTAAAGCAATGTATATCCTTGCTCCTCCAGCTCATAGTGCGAAACGAACCTTTATAACACTACCTCCCCATTTATCCCCTGTACGCGCAGCGCACGCACATCGTTGCGAGCACGTGATCTGAGGAGCCAAACGATGATACTATACCCAAGCGCCTGCAACAACATAGACGCGCTTATAGGCGGTGGCTTTCCTACCGAGGCTCTATCGCATGTCTATGGAGAACCGGGGACTGGAAAGACCAGCCTCTGTCTTCAGCTCTCAGTAAACGTTATTAGGAGCGGTAAGCGTGCCGTATTTATCACCACCGATCAGTTCCCGGGGAGTCGATTTGCTCAGATAGCTGGCGAGGACACGGAACTCCTCGCTCAGAAGCTGATCGTTTTCGAGGTAAAAAGCTTCGATGATCAGCGGGCGACGCTTCAGAAGATTAAAAAAATGGCAAAGGAAAACGTTGGGCTGATCGTGTTTGATGCAATCACCACCTATTACCGGCTCGAGCAGGTAAAGGGGAGCGAGACTATGTTGCGTCATCATCTTGTCAACCAAGTACTCTCACTCCTTGGCTTAGCGCGCAAGCATGACCTTGCTGCTGTTATGACTAATCAGGTGTACGCTGATTTAGAGACAGGACAGACGCTGCCAGTAGCGGGCTACGTTCTCGATAATTTGTCCGCACTCGTCGTTCAGTTAATGAAGACAGACACGCAAAGCCGGTGTGCGGCGTTAAGAAAACGCGGGGTGTCGCCTCACGGCGGGCACGCATACTTTAAGATTACCGACGAGGGGCTTGTGGATGTTTAACGCCTTTATAAAAATACGCTCCTTTATAAACAGTTTCGGCAGGCCCCTCCATGAACGCGTGTCCTTCCCTGAGCGTGATGAGTAAAGAACCGCCCCACGTATTAACGATCGCTCGCGTCCCGATGAGTCCCATTTGATTCGCGACCGCTGCCGCCGCAACAGCCCCTGTGCCACAGCTTAGCGTTTCACGTTCGATGCCACGCTCGTACGTTCGAATGAAGAGTGTGTTGCCATCAACGCGAACAAAGCTGACGTTGATGCCCTGAGGAAAAACTGGGTCAAAGCGAATCTTGGGCGCCAATTCTTCAAATTCACTTTCAAATTTATCGTCAAAAATGATTGCGTGTGGGACTCCCGTATTGACAGCTGAAACCACTAAGCCGTACATGTTTTCAACGAATTCATCACCTGCCCCCCGAGCAGGTATCGCGTGGCGAGCGAATAGCGGCCTCCCCATATCGACAATGACTGAGTTCCTTCTTGCTATGATCTTTCGTTTTCCCGCTTTTGTTTTAACCGCTACGTTGCCACGTTTGATGTGTCCCGCGTCGATAGCGTACATCACGAGGCACCGTATGCCGTTCCCGCACATTTCCGCTTCAGATCCATCGGGCTGGAAAAGCCGCATCTTCAGATCGGCATCACTCGACTGTGACACAAAAAGGACGCCGTCTGCGCCTATGCCAAATCGGCGATCACAAGCCTTGGAGGCGAAAGACGACTTACGTTTGACAATTACTTCGTCGTACTCATCAACGACGATGAAGTCGTTGCCATTACCATGCATCTTCACAAATGGGATTGTTCTCATAATGTTCTCACAACAAATGTGGTGGAATGACTTGTCCCGCGAGGAGGTCACTATACGACTCTCGCCTTCGTATGCTCGTTACAGCACCCCCGCTCACAAGCACCTCTGCCGAGCGCCTGCGTCCGTTGTATTGAGAACTCATCGCAAACCCATACGCTCCAGTGTCAAGGACAGCGATATAGTCGCCTTTTTCAATGGTCGGAAGGCGTCTGTCTCTCGCCAATATATCGCCGCTTTCACAAATCGGCCCTGCGATCGTATACGTATGCGTAGGCGCTTCGTCGAGCTTATTAGCGACGATGACCTCATGGTATGCGTCGTATAGCGTTGGACGAAGGAGAAGATTGAACCCTGCGTCAACGCCGACAAAGGTCCGATGGGCCTCCTTTACGGCGTTGACGGTGCAAAGCAGCACTGTAGCATCGCCCACGATATACCGCCCAGGCTCGAGTATAAGCCGTGAGTGAATACCGAGCGCTTGTGAGCGTGTAGTGAAGATAGGGAGGATAACGTTCGCAAGATCGCTCGGGGTCGGTGCTGGCCCAGCATAAGGTATTCCGAGCCCGCTTCCAACGTCAATAAACTCAAGCTCAAGTTTGAGCTTTGTTTTTAGCGTCGCCACAAGATCCATCATCTTTGTCATCATCTCAGCAAAGGGGCTCAATTCGAGAATCTGCGAGCCAATATGGCAGTGAATCCCCACGGGACGCACTCCTTCAAGCGAGAGCGCTTCGGCGTAGCATGCGGGCACTTGAGCATGAGGGACGCCGAACTTTGACGTTGCTAAACCTGTAGCGATCTTAGGATGAGTGAGAGGCGAGACATCAGGGTTAACCCGAAAGGCGATTTCAACCACCGTGCCTGCTTCTGAGGCAATTGCTGACAGCGTTCGCAACTCGTCAAGCGAATCAACGGAAACACGTACCCCCGTCTCACACGCCATACTAAGCTCGACGTCCGTCTTCGCATTCCCATTAAAAAGGATACGCTCCGGCGTTATGCCAGCAAGCAGTGCAGCGTAAAGCTCACCGTCAGAGAAGACGTCAGCGCCGGCCCCCTCACGTGCTAATATGCGCAGTACTGCAAGATTTCCGTTTGCTTTCACCGCATAGTAGATATCCGCCTGGGGAAACGCCGCAGCGAAACGCCGGTAGTTCGCTCGAATACGCCCCTCGTCAGTGATATAGAGCGGAGTGCCATGCTGACGCGCTATATCAATTGTGTCCACCCCTCCCATTGTAAGATGGCCCTTCGTTTGGCCAATGTGTTCACGCGTGCCAAAATCCATATTAAAACACCTTCTCAAGCCGCTTTACTGCGTCCTCTATGGTGTCAACTGATACGGTCAGTGCAAACCTGATATACCCCTCGCCGTGTTCACCAAAACCAAGTCCAGGAGTGGCGACGATCCCTGCGTCGAGCATCTTCATTGCGACCTCAAGAGAGGGGGCGCCATTGGGGGTAGGGGCCCACACATAAAAAGTCGCTTTCGGCTTCTCAACCTGCCAGCCAATACTCCGCAGGCCATCGACCAACGCGTCTCTTCGTTCTGCATACATCGTTCTCAGCGCCTCTATCGCCTCCTGTGGCCCCCCCATAGCAGCGATACCCGCCCCCTGTATCGCTTGAAAT
>JAJRBK010000056.1 GCA_028679495.1 Methanobacteriota archaeon | reverse complement strand
TACGTAATTTCATGAGCTACCAACGGGATTTTCTCGATACCGTGGGTGCAGATGAAGTTCTCGGCAGGACACTGTGGGCGTGTGGATACATATGTTCCTCCGCACGCATCCCTAAAGATGTTCGGCGAGTCGCCCGGGTGATATTTGAAGGCGGGGCAAGACACGCTACGAGTGACCTGTACATACGAGGCGTCGCCTATAGCCTTCTTGGGCTTTATTACATGAAGGATTCATTTCACGATGCACGGAAGCATATTCAGACGCTTGCAGCGCATATGCTACAAAACTATGAGAGCGCTCGAGCCCTGGATTGGGAGTGGTTTGAGGCGTTCATGTCCTATTCGAATGCACGGCTGCCGCAGGCCATGTTTCGTGCCTTTGATATCCTTGGCGATCCGCGATTGCTCGCCTGCGCGGAGAACACACTCAGCTTTCTTTGGCAAGAGGTGGTCACGTCAAAGGGTACAATAAACGTCGTTGGAAACAACGGATGGTATATTCAAAATAAACATCGGGCGTTGGGAGATGAACAAGCCATCGACGCAGGCGCACTTGTTGAGGCGTTCCTTGATGCGTATAATGTTACCGGTAAGGCTGAGTACTATGAAAATGCGCTTAAGTCTTTCAGCTGGTTTACCGGTAACAATCTTCTCCATTCACCGATTTATGATGATAGTACAGGAGGTTGCCGGGACGGTTTATCGCTCGAGAAGGGAGTGAATCAAAATCAAGGCGCCGAATCGACGATTTGCTACCTCCTGTGTCGATTGGCCTTCGAGGAGGTTGAAAAGCCACGTTAGTTTGCGAGTGTGATGGCGGCATTGATCTGCTCAAGGAGTTGAAGCTTGGTAGGGCTGTCAAGAAGCTAGAACGATGACGAGCGGGCTAGGGAGCGTTATTAGCTTACAGGCGTGATGTTATGGAAAATCTTTCACATCAGAGATCAGACGAATATATTAAATCAGCGATGAAAATTATCGCTGTGCACGTGCAGACTGCGGCTGACGAGATGGACTACCCCGAAGTCGATGTACTCGTTGATGATATTCTCAGCGTACAGCAACGCAAAACACGAATCTTTATCATGGGCGCTGGAAGGTCCGGCCTTGTAGCGAAGGGCTTTGCTATGCGGTTAATGCATTTAGGATTTAATGTGTACGTAGTCGGAGAGACTGTGACTCCTGCCGTTGAAGAGGGTGATCTTCTTGTTGTAATATCAGGTTCGGGGGAGACCAAATCGATCAACGAGATGAGTGCTCTTGCTAAAGCTAAAGGGACCCGACTTGCTTCTGTAACTTCTAACAACGAATCAACGCTGGCAACGATATCTGATAGCGTCGTGATTATTAAGGGAAGAACGAAGATGAGCGGCATGGATTTTATGGAGCGTCAAGTAGTTGGCTCACATATCTCTTTTGCCCCGCTAGGCACGATGTTTGAGATAATCACAATGGTGTTTCTCGACGGGGTAATCGCCGCCTTAATGGAGATAACCAAAAAGAGTGAGGAGGACATGAAGAAAAAGCATGCAACGCTTGAGTAAGTCAGCTCCCTGGATGTGTCATGTTGGCACGCTGTCGGCTAAACAGCGTCCGTCACTTCTGTCCTGATACATGAGTTTTAATGTGATGAAGTTCTGGCACGATCAGAACCCCCATAGCGAGCTTTACAGCACGAGGAGAGCCAGGAAGGCAAAAAAGTATCGTGTTTTCTACAATGCCGCCGAGAGCTCTTGTTAGCATTGCGGCAGATCCTATTTGCTCATAACTGATAAGCCTAAACAGTTCACCAAATCCTGGTATTTCTTTTTCAATGAGATGCTCAACTGCCTCAATGGTCACATCTCGTGGCGCGAGTCCGGTGCCTCCCGTGGTGATGATGATATCGACACGATTAATGAGATCGTTAACGTACTGTCTGATAGTATTTGTCTCGTCTGAAACGAGGTGATAGGAACGAACGTTATGTCCTGCACCTTTTAGTAGATCTATGATTATCCGTCCAGATCCATCATCTGCTTCTTCAGGCTCTTGAACGTGCCCATATTTCTCAAACCGGGACGTACTTATTGAGATCACACTAGCGTCATAGCATCCGCCCGGACCTGCTGTATGTGGGTTTTTCAAGTGTTCACGCTGCATGCCCATTTGATTAAATTGCTCCGTTTATAGCGTTTCTGATAGGATGCCAACTGTCTTAGGTCGCTATAACGATATATAAAACGTAGCCAATCATCGCTTATGCGCGTCATCGCTTTGGATGTTGGAACGGGAACGCAAGACGTTTTGGTATATGATACAGAGGCCGTGCTTGAGAACAACGTTAAGATGATCTTGCCGTCTCAAACTGCAATAATTGCGGATAGAATCAAAGCAGTCACTGAGGGGGGCCACAACCTTTTCTTGCATGGAGAGACGATGGGCGGCGGACCGAGTGGCGCCGCTGTACGAGCGCATATACAACAAGGGTATAACACTGCTGCTACGCCGCTTGCTGCAAAGACACTAAACGACGATCTTGCCAAAGTGAGGTCATGGGGTGTTGAGATAACAGACGCCCGTCCTAGCGATGAATACATTGAAATAGAGCTGAAAGACGTTGATATTCCAGCGCTTAGGCGCGCGCTCCAAGAGTTCAATATCAGTTTACCTAAGACGTGCGCGGTAGCTTGTCAAGACCACGGCGAAAGCTATGAGAGCAATAGGATCTTCCGCTTTCAACATTTTAAACAGGTGATCGAACATGGTGGCGAGCTCCGAGATTTTGGCTACTTCGATGGTAGGATTCCGAGTTACTTGACAAGATTAAAGGCGGTGCATAGAACGTTAACGAAAGAAGGGATGAAAAGCGTCCTTGTAATGGATACCGGCCCTGCGGCGATATTTGGTGCTCTGTGCGATGAGGTTGTGAACGAGAGAACGTCGGGTCCTATCATCATAGTCAACGTAGGAAATGGCCATACTCTAGCCGCGATGCTGTACCAGACACGAGTGATCGGAATGTTTGAGCACCATACATCCATGCTCAATGCGGAAAAGCTTGATTATTTTCTATCACTCTTTATAGATGGCAAGCTGTCCCAAGCGCGCGTTTTTAAAGACGGCGGACATGGCTGCTACATCAGCAGTTCTGGATATCGAGAGATAGATCGAGCTTATAAGGAGTCGGGATTTTTTGTCACAACTATTGGACCACGACGATATATAATGAAGCATTCACAGCTTGACCCCTATTTCGCAGTTCCAGGCGGTGATATGATGTTAGCTGGCTGCTTTGGCTTGCTGAAAAACTATTTTGAGTCAACCCGTACTAGCGCTGACACGTAGAGTTACACCCACCCCATGTTTGCACGTCCATACAATGATAAGTTGCAGAATATCTTGATATCTTAATAATAACATTTATATATTAAAACATAGTTAAAACTACAACGCCCTATTTTTTTAGCGTTATAATACAAGCCTACCCAATTTTTTTGCCATACAGTAGAAAACATGGGGTCTCTTTTGTGTTTTTCTACAGTGGCAATAAAGGTTCACTGTCAGCGTATTCGAAATAAGTTTATCCAGATATTATTCAATCGACACTGTACAAAAAGAATGGTATTTTACGTAGCTTTTAGCCTAATAACTTTCCTAAATTAAATTTTCTTCATTGCTTCGAAATTAAAGAGGGTGGTGTCGTAAGCCAGTGCTAGTAAGTAGCTATGACATAAAGTGCTACTTGGACTGGAAATATAGCTTTTTTCCATAGGAAATCTAGGTTTATGTCCAGTAGAAGTCTTGGTTAACAAATAAGAAGGTTTATTTAGTTACATTTCCACTATACGGTAGGACAAAAAGACAGCCAAATCAGTCACTCACCCTCGTTATGTTATCAGCGCCTCCAGTAAATGCACACGTCCTTTTATCTCGGTTGGAGGCAGTAAGTTGGAAGGACTCTTTGATAATCTCTTAGAAAGTCGGCCCATCTTCGAAGATAAAGAGGTATTGCGGCCGTCTTATACGCCTAATTATTTGCCTCATCGACGAGAGCAACTCAACTCTATTGCTGTCATTTTAGTTGTTGCATTGCGAGGGGAAACACCCTCTAACATTCTGATTTATGGAAAAACAGGTACTGGGAAAACGGCGTCCGTTACGTTTGTCGGACGAGAGTTGATAGAGGCAAGCACCTCAAGAGGCGTACCCTGTAATGTTGTCTACATTAACTGTGAAGTCGTCGACACTCAGTATCGAGTGCTCGCATATCTTGCTCGTCAGTTTAACAAGGACGTGCCGATGACAGGATGGCCGACTGATCAAGTTTACGCTGAATTCGTAGAAGCGCTAGACTCTCAGGGAGGTAGTGTAATCATCATCCTAGATGAGCTCGACAAATTGGTTCGAAAAAGCGGAGATGATGTGCTGTACAATTTGTCAAGAATAAACCTTGAATTGAAAAACACACGGGTAAGCCTAATCGGAATCTCAAATGATTTGAAATTTACAGAGTATCTCGATCCTCGTGTCAGGAGCTCACTCGCAGAAGAAGAAATAATATTTCCGCCATACGATGCTAATCAATTGCGGGATATCCTCGAAGAACGTGCACGCCTGGCATTCCAGGAACACGCGTTGAACGCCGAAGTGATCCCCCTCTGTGCTGCCTTGGCCGCTCAGGAGCACGGAGATGCTAGACGTGCACTCGATTTATTGCGGGTATCGGGAGAGCTAGCGGAACGAGTGAACGCTGAAGGCGTCAAAGAGGAACACGTAAGAACTGCCCAGATGAGGATAGAGCTTAACCGCGTTGCAGAAGTAATACGAACACTCCCTACTCAGGCAAAGCTTGTGCTTTACAGCATCATCACGCTTCATCAAAACGGAGAGCGAAGTGCAACAACCGGTGAAGTAAACCAAGTCTATGAAACGCTTTGTAGACAGATAGATCTCGACGTACTGACCAAAAGACGAATTACCGATCTTATAATGGAACTCGATTTGCTTGGTATCATTAACACAAAGGTCGTAAGCAAGGGTCGCTACGGTCGAACTAAGGAAATCTCACTATCTGTACCGATAGATGAAACGTTCAGAGTTTTGTTAGAAGATTATCGTTTAGAAGCACTAGATGGCATACGGTTCACAAGACGGTCGGTAAAAGAAAGCTTGTTCTGAGACCCTAAAGCACATCAGCATGCGCCGCCCGTATACAGGTAAGGGCGGTATGTTGCGCTTGATTTTTTCAATAAAACTCGCTTACCACAATGCTTTTAAATTTTGAGCAGTATGGGTGAGTACCTCCTTGTATGAACCAGCGATTCGATCGCTGCTCAAAAGGGGCGTCTGTTGGTTGGTGAAGCCTAAGTGACAGAATTGAACGACGATAATCAGTTTTTTCAGGACATTTATGATGACCCCTCTATTATCTGGATGGGACAAAATACTAACCACTTTCCTACCGCTGACGCAATCAAGACCGCCATGGTAAATGCGATAGTTAAGGAGGAGTATCATAAGTATCCCCCGCCGTACGGACTTGAACAATTGCGTCAGTTGATACTTCAAGACCTTGGTTTAAACTCAGATCACTCGGTTCATATAACCGAAGGCGGCACCGAGTCTCTCTATCAAGTTACGCGCGCGCTGTTAAAACCTGGCGACGTCATGATTTCAACTGATCCTGGCTATTATGTCATCCACAGGTTTGCCGAGCTAAGCGGCGCGCGCGTTCTCGACATTCCTATCTATTCTGCAGATAACGACTACAAGTTGACCCCAGAAATGGTAAATGAGTCGATCGATGAGCATGTTAAAATGTTAACCCTTGTCGATCCGCTCAACCCTCTTGGCGTAACGTACACATCACAAGAAGTGAAAGCGTTCAGTGAAATCGCAGAAGATACAGGCATCTATCTGCTAAACGATGTCACTTATAGAGACTTAGCGAAACTTCACACACTTGCTGCTGATTTCTATTCTGAGGGAACGATAACCATTTACAGTTTTTCAAAGAATTGCGGGCTTGCTGGCTTGCGGCTTGGTGCTCATATAGCAACGCACGAGCTTATAGAACAACTGGCGCCTTACAAGATAAATGACCTCGGCACATCAATAATCAGTCAAACTGCAGGAATCCTAGCCCTTAAGACCAAACCCGATTGGCTTCCGAACGTAGTCGAGTCAATAACGGTAAATCAAGCCATTATCAAAGACGCTGTAGATAAAATCGAGGGGGCGTACCTACCGGTTTATCCATCACAAGGAAGCATGTTTGTCATCGATACTCTGGACACGAGGCGAAGTCCGGAATATATAACAGATAAGATGTTGAAACGCGGCTTTTTCATCAGGGCCGCAGAGTATACCACTCGAAGATTCGCTGATAGATATGTGCGAGTCAGTTTCGCGCTTCCTAAACCGGACGTGGAGCGGTTCGCCCATGAGTTTCCTAAGGTCTTCCAATAATGAAACCTCGCTTGAGTCGTGGGGTTCTCGTGGCGATCGAGGGAATTGATGGCGTAGGGAAAACAACGCAATCAATGCGACTCGTGGAACGATTGAAGGATCTCGAATTTGACACCATCCGCTTTTTTGAGCCGACTCAGGAGACGCACGAAGCAGCCCTCATAGACCAGAAGCTTAAGCAAAGCACCCCTGGAGCAAGTAGTGAGATACTTGAGCTGTTCCTTGCCGATCGAAGACACGATGTAGAGAGGCACATCATGCCCGCTCTATTAGAGAAGAAGATCGTTGTCATGGATCG
>JAJRBK010000009.1 GCA_028679495.1 Methanobacteriota archaeon | reverse complement strand
TCGTGGAGAAGCTTGCACTCGAATTCAGACCCGCAAGTCCTTGGGATGTAATTAAAACTCCTCCGCTTTGTCGGTCAATTGCCATTGTTGGCAAGTATATGTTTGAGGACGCGTACTTTAGCATAAAAGAGGCCATCAAGCATGCGGCTAGCTATCTCGGCGGCGGCATTGATGTCAAGCTTATTGATGCTGAAGATCCACACGCACTTGCCTCGCTCGAATCAGTTCATGGGATTCTCGTGGCTCATGGCTTCGGTCCACGCGGAAGTCAGGGAAAAATAGAAGCCATACGCTTCGCACGGGAAAACGACGTGCCTTTTTTAGGGATCTGCTTCGGATTTCAGCTCGCTATTGTTGAGTTCTGTCGCAATGTGTTGGGGCTCGAGGCAACGAGCGCCGAACTTGATCCTACCGGCGTGCACGTGATCGACGTTTTGCCCGAACAATTGGATATCGATCACATGGGTGGCACGATGAGGCTCGGAAACTACGATGTCGCTATTTCTCCTGGGACGCGCGCGGCGTCTATATATAACAGCGACCTTGTGACCGAACGGCATCGACATCGATTTGAGGTAAACCCCGATTACATCGCACGCATCGAGGAACACGGCATGGTGTTCTCGGGACGGGCGCGTGACGGGGTAAGAATGGAGATCGCAGAGATACCTTCGAAGCGATTCTTCGTCGGAACTCAGTTCCACCCAGAATTTAAGTCTCGTCCCGGCAAGCCTTCGCCACCGTTTCTCGAATTCGTGCGGTCGGTACTGCACACGAACACGGCATGAAAAGCACCAACTGACGGTACGTACAGTAGCTATCAAGAGATGAGAGCAACATATGGTTAACAGCGAGGAATTTATCCCAGAAGCAATTGTGGAGATCAGAAAAGCGGTTGGAGGTCATCGAGCAATTATAGCACTATCTGGCGGCGTGGACAGCTCTGTGTGTGCAGCTCTCGCTTATCAAGCGCTCGGAGAGAATTTATACCCTGTATACGTGGACACGGGCCTGATGAGAAAGGGTGAAACTGAAAAGATTCAGCAAGCGTTCCATTATATGCCACTTACAATTGTTGACGCTAAAGAAAGGTTCGTAAACGCTCTTAAAGGAGTCAGCGACCCAGAAGAAAAGCGAAAGATCACTGGTGAACTTTTCATCCGAGTGTTCGAAGAAGAGGCCAAGCTGAAGCGTGTCGACTTCTTGGTCCAAGGAACGATATATCCTGATATCATCGAATCCGAAGGGCAGATCAAGTCGCATCATAATGTGGGTGGGCTTCCTTCAGAAGTAGCTTTTAGCGGCGTCGTAGAACCGCTCAAGTACTTGTACAAGGACGAAGTACGAGAGATTGCCCGAGCCCTGGGATTGCCGCCGCAAATTAGTGAACGGATGCCTTTTCCAGGGCCTGGGCTAGCGGTGCGTATTATCGGTGAAGTGACCGAGGAAAAGCTACACATCGTGAGGGAGGCAAACGAAATTGTCGAACAAGAGATCTTACGTTGCAAACCGTGGCAAACATTTGCAGCCCTTATAGAAAAAGGGACAGGCGTCAAAGGTGACGTTCGAGTACACGGTTGGATCATCGCCGTTCGAGCAGTTCAGTCAAGAGATGGCATGACGGCAGACGTGCTCGAACTCTCATACGACGTTCTACGCAAAATTGCTTCGCGAATCGCAAGTGAAATACCAGATGTAGCACGCGTCGTATATGATATAACCCCGAAGCCGCCTGCCACGATTGAGTTCGAGTAGCTGGGTAATATGCACTCCTTCAATTTTACAGGCTCGTGTGCGCTGCTGGTTATGCGGTTAAAAGCGTAGCTCGATCGTTTGACATGTCAGGACGTGGAAATTGTGAAGGAACAAAAGACGGAAAACATCATTAAACGAGAATCGGAGCACTACATGACCGCGTTTGCACGGCAACCGATAGCACTTGAGCGCGGCAGAGGGGCCACTATCACCGATGTCGATGGCAGGGAGTACATCGATTGCGTGGCAGGCGTCGCAGTGAACAACATTGGACATTGTCATCCAAGCCTCGTCAGTGCGCTTCGCACACAAGCAGAGAAGCTCATCCACACGTCAAACCTGTACTATACGGAAATCCAAGCGGTGTTGGCAGAGCGAATGGCGCGTTTGACGGGCATGGAACGTCTCTATATGACTAACTCTGGGGCTGAGTCCAATGAGGCCGCGATGAAGCTTGCGCGTAAGGTGACAGGAAAGAAGGGCTTTATCTCGACTAAGAATGCCTTTCATGGCCGGACAATGGGTGCACTAAGCCTCACTTGGAAGGAAGCACTGCGGAGACCCTTTGAGCCCCTTATTGCCGACGTTACGTTTGTTGACTATGGCAAGGTAGAGCTGATCGCAGATGCGATTGATGATGATGTGGCAGCAGTGATAGTTGAACCTATTCAAGGAGAAAGTGGCGTCATAGTCCCTCCGGATGAGTACCTGCCTACAGTTCGAGAGCTCTGCACGGAGCGTGACATTCTCATGATAGTTGATGAAGTCCAAACGGGTTTTGGAAGAACCGGACGGTGGTTTGGCTGCGAACACGCAGCGATCACGCCAGATATAATGACACTCGCAAAAGCCATGGGCGGAGGCTTTCCCGTCGGTGCAATGATGTCACAAGAGGAGTACAAGTTTGCTCCCGGCGATCACGGAGGGACCCAAAGCGGAAGCCCTCTTGCATGTGCCGCTGCGTTAGCCACTCTCGAGGTTATAGAAAATGAGGGTCTTGTGGAACAGTCACGTGTGAACGGGGAGTACCTAAAGCAGTCGCTAGCAAATCTTGAAACGTCCAAGGCCGTGGATAGCAGAGGGAAGGGACTCATGGTCGGCTACGAACTGTCGTGCTCAGTGCTTCCAATTGTGAGCTATGCGCGAGAGAATGGGGTCTTGCTCAATAACACCTCGGAAAACGTTTTAAGGTTCGTGCCCCCTCTTGTTATTAAAAAGGAGCAAATCGCAACAGCGATCGCAGTGGTAGAACGTGCCATCGACTTATGTTCCCGGTAGATCTGCAGAAGAAGTCGCCCGCGTGTACGGGATTAACCCAGAAGCGATAATCAAGCTTGGATCAAATGAAAACGCGCTAGGCCCCAGCCCTAAAGCCATTGAAGCTATAAAAAAGCATATTCAAGACATCAGCATCTATCCCTCGCCGGGGTATACTGATCTAAAGGACGCTATTGCAGGGTATATTGGCGCTGCTGCTGAGCACATCGTCGTTGGCAATGGGTCGGATGATCTCCTCAACACCCTCCTCCGCTACATTATCGAACGGAACGATGAGGCGATCATCACTATTCCTACGTATTCATACTACGAAACGATCGTAGAAGCGGCGCGTGGCAAGTGCGTCTTCGTTAATCGGACGCCTAGCTTCTCCATCGATGTCGAGCAGATCGTTGCAGCGATCACAAAAAAGACCAAGCTCATCTTTGTTTGTTCTCCCAATAATCCCACAGGAAACTCGATTGACAGAGAAACGTTAGAGCACCTGCTCCAATCAACTAACGCGTTAGTTGTGCTTGACGAGGCTTACGTAGAGTTTGCTTCTGAGAGCCTCGTCGAGTTCACCAATCACTTTGACAATCTGTTGGTGTCTCGAACGTTTTCAAAGGCCTTTGGACTGGCTGGACTTCGATTGGGTTATGCTGTGCTTAACGAGGACTTAGCGCGCTCGTACAATCGATTGATGCTCGCTTTTTCTGTCAATCAACTCGCTGTGAACGCAGGCATAGCTGTGCTTTCTGATCTTAGTTTTTTACACGAGACCGTCGCCATGGTCGAGCAAGGTCGGACGTACCTCAGAGAGCATCTTCCGCTTAAGACATATCCTACCGATGCTAACTTTATCTTTGCAGACGTCGCTCCCCACACATCGTACGAAGTCGCGGAATATTTAGTACGTCAGGGCATTATCATACGCAATTGCGAGACATTTCGTGGTTGCTCGCATAGTCATGTTAGAATTACGGTAGGGAAGCCGTGGCAAAATGCCAAGTTGCTCGAGGTGCTTGACACGTTCGTTAGGACTGAGCGGTAACAGGCGTACCATGAGGATAGCTCTTACCGGGACTCCCGGCACTGGAAAGACGACTATAAGCACAGCACTTCGTGAGTGTTATGGCGTCAAGACGATTGATATAAACGAAATAGTTCGCGCTCATCAGTACGTCGATAAGTATGATAGCCGTCGCGATTGTGTTGTTGTTAATCTAATTGC
>JAJRBK010000055.1 GCA_028679495.1 Methanobacteriota archaeon | reverse complement strand
GAGCTCTCCCAGAGCAGCTCAAAGCTTGCCTCCAGGTGCTGCGCGTACTCCGAACTATTCGTCCAAAACGCAGTATCGGTGGCATCCTTTCCGTGGTGGAGCGTGTCAAACGTAATGGTTGTGAGGCTCTCGTGGGCGTCGGCGACAAGGAAACGCACGCCTGCATAGTCGCTATGGTGGCGCACTTCAATGCCTCCTGCAAGTGCCTCCCGCACGGAGTTGACGCTGCGGGGTAAAATTTCTGTGACAAAACGCACGCGAACCCCTCGATTTGCTGCCTCAACAAAGTGATCCAGCAGACCACTTACAGAGAGAATCGAGGTGCCTCCGAGCGCTGCGATGAATGAGAGGTCTTTCTCGGCCGTCTTTACAAGTTGTTCCATGGTTGCCATTGTGTTCGATCGGCCTTTGATCACCTTAAACGTGCTTAGGTCGGCTGTGAGCATATCGTTGGCCATGTACTGCCGCGCAAGAGCTAAGACCTCATCTTTATTCTCCTCCATCCAGCGGAGCTCATAGGCGTGACGCATCATGGCGGCTTCGAGCGCGTGCTCAACCTCAACGGCAGCATACTTGGTCGGTTTTTCCACCGATTCTTCAACCATTCCCTTCTCAGCGAGCGCCTCTAAAATACGGTAGACATCAACACGGTAGCTACGAAGCAGTTTGGCCAACTCGCCGGTGGTTTTCGCCCCGTACTTCAGCAGCAAGACGTAAAGGTGTGCCTCTTTTGCGCTCAGGCCAAAAGCCTCCAGCTTCTCGGTCAACGTCTGCTGCATACACTGAAATGGGCGCCCGGCTGATTTATGTTTTTTGGATCGTACGTGCTGGCGTAAGGGGGGGTTCCAAGCCTGACTAACGATGAAGTCAGCCGGCTCGTTTGCTTGTAACACCGCACGTGATCTGACGACAGCACAAGTATTATGCCGCTGTTTATTGTAGTAAATGGTAAGCGTTTGCTATCAACACTTGGAGATGATGCAGTTTGTGCTTAATCATTCAGGTAACCCGGCGAGAGGGTCAACATGGATGAGATAAATTGGCCGCTGTTTGATAGGGGCAGCATGCCGTTGAGACGTTGTTCGTTGTGCCAGAATCAGATGAAGTTTGACGCCTCCGCGACGGATAGCTATTACTGTGCACGCTTGAAGCAAAGACTCCTCCCCATGTTCGATTGCCCGTTCTGGAACATTGAAGAGGGCTGGAGAGAATGGTACGCGTACTGTACATCGCTTAGAGCAGGCGCGAGGGTAGACTGAGCCTCAAACGGTACAAATCGTTTGCTTTAAACGAGAGGGCGCAGACATCGAGGCCCGAAGCACAATCGTAACCCAGCGTTTGGGCTCTCGATGCGTGAAAAGCGTCATAGAACACCTTTCGTGCTCCTTACGCCCTCGCGCGGCTGCAACGCGTCGCTTAGCGCAACACCGAGCGCTTTGAATATTGCCTCGATGGTATGATGATCATCGGTTCCGTACGCATTGACGTGTACGGTAATCATGGCGTGTGAGGCGAGTGACTGCATGAAGTGCTTCACCAAGCTGGCATCGACGCCCTCCACACCTGAAGCAATGGATGCATTAAACACGACGTAGCTTCGTCCTGCGGCGTCGATCGCAACGGTAGCGAGTGAATCATCCATCGGGATAGAGGCACTTCCAAACCGCTTTATGCCGTCCATTGTGGACATAACGTTCTTGAGCGCTATGCCAAGGGTTATGCCCACGTCTTCTACGACGTGATGTGGGTTACCATCGCTGAGCACGTTCAGGCGCAGGCCTATATTGCCGTGCAATGAGAACGCTTCAAGCATATGTGTGAAGAACGGAACGCCAGTGTCGATGGCAGTCTCAGAGGGATCGTCGAAATTGAGAAACAGGGTGATCTTCGTCTCTTTCGTTTCCCTCGTGAAGTTTGCCGCGCGCATGTGTACCACGTCATGCCCTTAGCGTTCGCCTACTATTTTAAACGCATCGCTTAGTGTGAACTTGTGAGTATACAGTGCAGAACCGATAACCACGCCTGCGGCTCCCGTGGCGGCGATGGCCGTTATGTCGTTCAGGCTGCCTATGCCGCCGGAGGCGATAACCGGCACGTTGACGTACTCAACGAGAGCACGCACGACGTCGGCACGCACGCCATCCATTCTGCCTTCGACCTCCACATCAGTGAAAAGCAGTGAGCCTGCACCCATCTCCTGAAAGATGAGACCCATCTCCTGGGGGCGCAAGCCTGAGCTTCGCGTCCATCCCTCCATAAGGACCTCACCTCCCCTTGCATCGACCGATACCATGATAGGGTCAGCACCAAACTCTTGGCTCAAGTGATAGACGATCGTGGGATCACGCACCGCAGCTGTGCCAAGAATCACCCGGTCGACGCCAACATGGAGCAGGTCAGCAACGTCATCGTACGAGCGAACGCCCCCTCCCACTTGAATGAATGCGTCAAGCTGTGCAATCCGGTAGAGCAGCTTGAGGTTTCTCGGCCTTCCGAGAGCGCCGTCAAGATCGATGACGTGCAGCTTCTTGGCGCCACTCTCGATCCAATGGCGAGCGACGCCGACCGGGTCATCGAGCGAAACGAGCACATCATTTGGTCGCCCGCCGACCAGCTGGACACATCGGCCGTCCTTAATATCAACCGCGGGAAATACATCAAAAGGCATCACGTCGCGTCCTGCCCAGTATGT
>JAJRBK010000054.1 GCA_028679495.1 Methanobacteriota archaeon | reverse complement strand
CGCCCATATCGAAAAGGGGATATTGGCTCAGGTTGTCGGAGTAGCGGGAGGCTCCGAAATCCTCCGAATCTATCTGCGGGCACGCTCAGCGGCTTCTTTAGGATTATACCCTCATGCAGCCCCCTGATATAATTTGAAATTGATGGTTCGATAATTAGCAACCTATGGGAAGACACTGCTTAACGAAAAAATCAGCTCTGCCCTGCCTCGTGCTCCAACTCCTGAACTCGCTTTGCTGCAGGGATCGATTGTGACCACGCGTTCTCAAACCAGGCAAAAAGGTACTGCGCATAGGTCATGTCATCGCTTCTGAAGGCGATAACCTGGGTATCAAGCGTGAATTCTAGATGCCGATGTTTATGGCGCTAAGGCTCTGCTGCCTGTCGCCGACCATGATAAGGAATTCGTAGTGAAGGTCTCTGTGGCGCAGGTCTTAGCCGATGGTCAGTCGCATGCGTGTCTCTTCAACGTTCGCGGGCGATACGGTCGTAATGCCTCGTAGCACGCCGCCATGTTCTATGAAACGGTTGGCTCTGGGCATGGTATCATAGGAGGTGGCGGCGATGGAGAACATGGAAGGGGGTACGATGAAGGTAATCTCACGCTGTGCTAATTCAAATATCTCAACAACGACTGCTAGCGCGTCTTTGAGACCGTGATAATTGTTCCAGCAGCCATAACAACTGAATATAGAATAGCGCATAAATAGGTTGTGTAATAAACGTGAGTTTCTTGGCCTTTCGAAAAAAGAGAGCGGTTATCAGGCACGGCCACGCGATAATGTCACTATTGGTCGACCTGCGGGGTGCCTTGCTTTAATAACTCGTGTATCCGTTCTTCTGCTGGCACAGACTGCTTCCATAACATATCAAAGGTGGAGAGAAGATAATCGGCGTACACCGGGTCATTTGTGTACACCAGGCTAGCTGGCTCATCAAGTGTGATGTGCCTTATAGCAATGTTAATTGCGCTTAAACAGTGCCGCCTATCACACACCGCGAAATACAGACCGCGGTAGTGGTCAAAGTGGCGCACGTCCTCGCCGATGTCAAGGGCTTCTTGCACGAGCGGGATCATTGAGTACGTTACGTCGGTTATGCCACGACACTGCGCACCCCGCTCGATGAACTCTTTTACGGAATCAATGATACCGAATCTTGAAATCGCCGCCAGTCCTGCTACCGGCACCAGCCTAACTATCTCATGTTCCGCTGATGATATGATAGGTATTGCAGTGCTTACGACTTCTCTCACACTTTTGAGAACCCGAAACGTCACTGCATTCAAAGACTGCGGCTTATACTGCTGCGCAAGCTCATCTATGTCATGCTTATGCTTCTTCATCTCGATCAGTTCTTTCTCTTGGCGTGTTAATGCAAACTCGAGGGCAGACTCAAGTTCCACGGCGGCATATATGGTCGGTGAGGTGAGCGAGGGGCGCACCACGCCCTTGTCGATGAGGCTGTTAAGCGTTCGGTGCATATCTTCACGGTAGGTGTGGAGGGATTTGGCAAGGGGCGAGGGGGTCTTGGGGCCGTATTTCAGAAGATAGAAATAACAGTGCGCCTCCTTTTCAGTAAGACCAAAGCCCATAAGGCGGGTGATGAAGTCGTCTTCGTCGGTCATGAGCGGTCACCACGTCGGTAAGTTGCATTATTCTATCAATGTTGCATTAATCCGTCCTTTGATATAAGAAATGTAGGATTGACGGAAGGAGAGGTACGCTAAAGCGGCACAGCTTTTCACCAGTTTTCCGAATGCATACGGCTCTTCAACGTATCACTTTCACAACGTCTTAAGCGTGATGGCATAGCCAATGAGGGCTGCTCATCGTTTACGCGTGTAATTCAGCGGCTGCTCTTCCGTCGGCTAAAATCAAGCATTTTTGTATTAAAAGAGAAAATTTAAGCTACCCGTCTCTCTTACTGTCTTGTTTATTTCAAACGACGCAAGAGACGATACGCATGATAAGGAAGTCAATAATTGCTGCTGTCTTTGTGACGCTCGCTTTGTTAGTTATTGCAGGCTGCACTAGCCCTTCAACGAACGCACAATACTTGTGGCTTGTAGACTATCAAAGCGACTATTTAAGGATCAACGAATCGGCAAATGCAGCAGCAACTGTGACATTTATCGCAAGTGCGGACTCCAACATATATCATTATCCTTGGTGCTCCTACGTTAGCAGAATAAAGGCAGAGAATCGTTTAAGCTTCCATTCGGCAGCTGCAGCAGAAGCTCAAGGCTATCATCCTTGTGCACTCTGTCATCCGCCTCAGTAGTGGTAATAGTGTTGCGGTGTATCAGATAAAGGCTTGAAAAGAGAAGACTTAGGCTATTATTCATCCGCGGGTCTTGTTCTAAGGGCCTTGTTATTATCAACGATCGCTTTTCTTAACGTGATGCGAGCATTCCCCCCCACATTGGGATGTATCGCTCTGCTCGTCAGGCCCTTTCCGCATGGTCGGATCGCGTGACACCTCTTCTAAAATTTCGTGTATGATGCTCTTTGTGTGTGCCATCTCGCTCTCTAATTCGTCCATCTTGGCGCCGTTCGCATAGTGTAAATCAGTTATAAGGTCAAATTCATGCTCTAGTTCCTGCATCGTGTCTGCGCTGAGTACACCGACGTCGCGCGCCTGTTTACCGGCGTGAACCCGCTCTTCGTATTGTTCCAGCTTTGCGCTCTGAAGCTCTAAGTG
>JAJRBK010000053.1 GCA_028679495.1 Methanobacteriota archaeon | reverse complement strand
TTATGTGGGCCCCTGCAACGAGCATCACATCAACGCCCTTTGCTCTCATAAGCTCCTGAATCTGCTTTTTCTCTTGCCATAGACAGCCATTTTCCTCCGAAGAGGCAAAAAAGTACGAAGTCGAAATTGCCATCACTTGCGAACAACGTACATACTACTCTCGACTGACTTTTCAAAGGTACGCATATGCTCAGTCTGCGTAATGAGATATAGCCGTCCTTCTCGCTCTTCGATGAATTTCTGGTCTTTAAGCTCAGCTATGCCAGCGTCAATCAGGGATTCTGGTGTAGCTGCGTCATCTAAGCTACAGGCAGCGCATGCTTGATGTATATCAGCGGGGGTGAACCCTTCGCGTTGTGGTGGTTCTTCTTCTCCCTCTTCCATGAGCATTGCGTATAGGACGCTCTGAGCTCCCGGACTTAGTCGTCGCACTTTATCGATCAATTCCTGACTTTCTGGGGTCTCTTTCCCTGTGTAGGGGCTCCCCTTCGTTTCGTTTGTCATAAGATACCTCGAAATTTGTAGCAGCTTTAGGCGCGAATCATTGTTAAAAGCATCTTGAAACGGTTTTTGGCATGGAGCGCGTGAGGGATGTTTGCGGGTATGACGACCAGGTTCCCCTCACTGGCACGGACAGTGTTGCCTCCGATGGTAACCACAGCATCGCCATCGATGATCTGAACAACCGCATCGTACGGCGCGGCATGCTCGCTCAAGCCCTGCCCTGCATCGAACGCAAACAGCGTGATCGTGCCCGCTTTCGTGTCGATAAGGGTCTTGCTTACTATAGAATCAGCCGAATATTCGACAAGTGTTTTTGTGTCAACCGCTTTACTTTTGTACATTTCAATTTCACTCAAGTTTATGCCTCCAAAATGCTAACCATCAAAATGGTTCTTAGTTAAACGCTGCTTTAGAAATTGTTGTTGCGTTCAACAACCCCTATGCGCATTGGTGTTTCTGTTCTTCGCCGGCACTTTGTCCTCGCATCATCTGGGCATATAGATGGTGAGAGTAAACAACGAAGTTGATGTACGCCTCGACGAATTCCCGTCCTGCTCTGACGTCGTTTACACCATAGTTCTTTGTTGAGATGGCGCGTTTGAACCGTTGCTGCAAGTCGTTTTCGATAGCTTGCATAACGAAGCCAATTGCGTCAGTTGCGTCATTCGTTTCGATGGCCTTTTCTGCCCGTGGCACGACAGGGCCCCAATCAAGCCCAGCTCGTTTGAGGCCAGTGAACGGCGCTCCCTCGCCTGCTCTATGCAAACGTACGACGTTTTCGAAAAACCATTCGTCAGCAACAACTTGCGCCTCTGCGCCTGTCTTTCTCACTCGGAGCGTCTTTTCGAACACTTCTTTAAGTTCATTTTCTGCGCTCTCTGGTACCCAAATGAGGACAAAATTCACATTTCCCGTGTCTAGCGCTACTCGTGCAGCACTGACAACTGGGCCGTCTATCGTATCGCAATGGGGCGGCATATGCTTTCTCCTAATTACTCCTCTTTCCTGATCTGTTGAGCATAATATTCAGTTTGATGCAATAGCTTTCGCTTTCTTTACGCGAGCATCTTCTTGATATCCTCATCAGGCGTTGTCACCAACTTGATATCGTACGTATCGACAAGAAGTTTCAAGATATCCTCGTTCACCCAGCCGGGAAGGATGGGCCCCAAGTAGATGCCTTTTATCCCAAGCGCAAGCAGACTCCAGAGAATCGCCACGGCTTTTTGCTCCATCCAGCTGACCGAGAGCGTCAACGGCAGGTCGTTGACCCCAACGCCGAAGAGGTCGGCTAATGCTTGGGCGATGTCCACCGCGACGATTGCGTCGTTGCACTGCCCAAGATCGATGAGGCGTGGGACGCCCTCGATCGTCCCGAGGTCAAGGTCATTAAACTGGTACTTGCCGCATGCGAGTGTGAGAATTACCGTATCTGAAGGAAGCTTCTGCACAAACTCACGGTAATACGTGCTCTTTTTCAAGGGCGTATCGCAGCCACCAACGAGGAAGAAGTGGCGTATTTTGCCCTCCTCAACGAGCTTCTTGATGGTCGGCGCCAGCGAGAGCACGACCGATGCGGAAAAGCCCGTCATCAGCACGTGGTCGCCCGGCTCATCAGGAAGCTCTGGTAATGAGTGTGCCTTTTCAATGACCGCCCTGTAATCATAGCCCTCGATGTTTTGCACCCCCGGCAAGCGAACAGGCCCAGTCGAAAACATCCGATCAGTGATATCAGCTTTTGGAGGTAAGAAACAGTTCGTCGTGCCAAGAATCGCCATAGAATACTTCGGGAAGAGCTCCTTTTGGTCATACCACGCTTTTCCCAAGTTGCCAACGAGGTTTTTGTACTTCTTTAAGCCAGGATAGCCGTGGGCAGGGAGCATCTCTGAGTGCGTGTACACGTTCACGTCCGTTCCATCGACCTGCTGCAAGAGCTTCTCGAGCACGAGGAAGTCGTGGCCGGTGATGAGGATGCCATGCCCCTTGACCGTACCAGTTTGTACCTCTGTTGGAACAGGCTCTCCGTACCGTTCGATGTGTGCCTTCTTAAGCAGCCGCATCGTCCGAATGTTCATCTCGCCTGCCTCCAAGGAGAGCTTCACGTACTCCATGGCGTCCAAATTCACGTTGGTGAGCGTCGAAAAGAACGCGCGCTCAATGAAGGCGTTAACCGTGTCATCACTGTAGCCGAGTTCGCGCGCGTGATATGCGTACGCACTGATGCCCTTGATCGCAAGAGGAGATTATCTTGTAATCGAGCGACGGTGGGTTCCTTACCACATACGCCCTTAATTGTGCACGCTTCTCCTCCCGCAGTCTGTGAACATTGATAACAGAACATGTCAGGTTTTTCTTTTGTTGCCATTTTTTGATCCTCGGTTGTTAGATTTGCTTTTTTAAGTAACCAATCATGTGCATCCCAACTCCATGTTACACATTGCTTAGTTTCAGAGCACGTTTGTCGCCTCCGTGGGCCGGGGAACCCTCACCACTCAGCAGGGTGTAATTAAGCGGCGCCATGAGCTCAGGCCTCCCGCAGAATGCGAACCAGATGCGCATGGAGAGTGTCAGCCTTGCCGACGAGGTCGGACGCGCACCCCTCCGACCGCCACTCCAAGACGGCGATGCGCATCGCGCCCATGTAGATGAGTGCAAACACTTCCGGATCGATGGTCGTACCGGCCTGACCTCTGGCCTGTGCGTTTTTTATCATCCTGGCAATTCGATCCGCCCTTTGATGGCGCCTCACGTCGAAGCGCGCCCTGACCGCGGGGTACTCTCGGAAGATATCCTCCTGGAAGAGCACTGAGGTCGCCTCAGGCCGTTCTTGGAAGGAGGCGAACTGACTCTTCATCATCCTAAGGAGACTGGCTGCCAAATCTTCGACGTCCTCCGGCTCCTTGACCATGTACTGATCGAACACCTTCGAGGCTAGGAGGTCAATCAGGTCCTCCTTGTCCTTGAAATGGCGGAAAAGGGCGGCCTCAGATATCCCAAGGCCCTCTGCCACGCGGCGAAGAGTGAGGTTGTGTATCCCCTCCTTGTGAATGATAGTCATCGCTACAATAAGCGCTTCTTCTCTCCTCGTCTGCGTGTTCTTACGTTCGGTTGCCATGACTTGTGTTAGTAACCGATAACTAACCTATCGGTATTAGTATTTAATATTTCATATCGCCGAGATCATACACTGCTGATATGTTCGTGCTTCGCACAACCTATGTAGTAATTATTTAGTCCGACGCAGAGTATGCACCCTCATGCTCCCATCTGGGGCGGCTCCTTATCAAGCGTTATGCGAACTTATATCACCACTAATGAGCCGAAGTTCAAACGGGCCGCATTTTTCGCACGTACGGGGGCATAGAGCTCAACAGTAGTTTGATAAGATGATGAGAAACGTCCGGTAATCATTTTGCCCATCCCAAAAAGATGTCAAGAAAGGTGCTTATCGAGACAAGCTCGGCCAGTATGCTGACAGATTAAAGGCGCTATAGCAACGTCGATCGCCTACATCAGGCGAAGGTCATCGACAGTAACCACAGCCGGTCTCTCTTTATCCCACAAAAACTGTGATGAAGGCGACGACATTATTTGAGTTGTTGCCCGATAAACGTGCCGGACGTGATGTTCTTCGCTCGACATAATATAATCATTTAAAGATCCCAAGAATGGCGACACGTCTTTTAAATAGATGTCGCACGTACTCTTACATGTCCCCTGACGATTACGGTGATAGCATGACTAAGTGGAAGTACAGCGGGAAGGATGTATCCTTTGAGCAGATCGACGAGGCGCTCAAAGCGCTCGATAACGCCTGTCTGCACTGCGGCGCAGATAAGCACTCACCAGACTGTCCAATAGGCAAAGCGAAGGCCGAGCTGTACAACCTAAGATGCGCTGATAAGCATCACGTTCCCAACGTCCGTCTGTGAACGCCTAGATCATATCTTAGTATGCCATCAATACGTTGTAGAACTCTTTTATAGCTTCTTCTGGATCTTTTCCACCAAAGTACGCCTTTAACGCCTCTTTCTTCTCCATTAACCCGTTATAGGCGACGGTAACCTCTGCCTTCGAGCATACGGACGTGATATCCTCGATGACATGGTTTGCGACGGATTCGTGATTTGCGTTGTAGAAGCTGCCTAAGATAAGAAACTGCATGATCGCAAAAAGCGTGTGCAGGCTTCGTTCCGCATCTCGTGCGTGCCGTATCAGATCGCCGAATAGGTGAGACACAGACAGGAGAAGTGGTGAGTGGACGATTCCACGCACCGGGTCGAGTGCAAGCATACCGATCTCTCGCAAGTAACGTAATCCCCCAAGGTAGCGACTGTCCTCGTCTATGGCCGCCCGGCAAATCGTGCCTACCACCTTAGCAACCTCGCTGCCCATGATAGCGTCGTCAACCCTAATCGCCGTTCGGCAGATTTCAAATAGCTGCTCGAGCACCTCCTCATTGAGCCCTTCGCGTTCGTGGTGAACGTTATAGAGCGCTGTCACTTCAATTACGGCGACTGCATCGCGCGCGACGTCAACGTTGCCCTGGATGGTCTCCTTCTTAACAATGTCTCCAAGTATTTTCACCAGTTCTGCGTTCTCCTGTGGTCTGTCCTCCGCTATGACCTTTGCCTTAAGGTTTCGGAGCAAGTCGGCAGGGCTAAAAAACCGAGGAACGCGGCGAAACAGGTTAATGATCAGCAGAAAACACCACGCCGTCAAGGCGATGCTCAGTGACGTCAACACCCTCAGCTCGTTGGGAACGCTCGTTCCGCTGATATGAGCGAGCGTGACGAATTCCACAAACATAGTTATGACGAAAAACCCAATAACGGCTACAATTTGTAGATCCGTGAAAATAGATTCAAGAAAGAATCGCAGGACCTTCGGCGTATATTTTGAAGCAGAAAACTCAAGCGCGATCAGCAGGACTGAAAAGGTTATTGCAAACAACGCAGCAAGGCTTTGAGGGATGGCGCTTAACAGGAAGCTTGCTGCACTCGCGTCACCATTGAAAAGAATTCTGGTACCCACGGCGTCAAGCACAAAGGCGAGGAGAATGAGCCCTGCGAGTGCCCAAAATATGAGATCAACACGATTCAGCGCGATGGTTCGTGCCATATTTCCACGTATGAACGCACTGTACCTCACCCACCTTAGTTTTTGGCATCATGCTAACAGAATGGAACCAAGCGCAAGGAGAGGGTGTAAAGTCAGGGTCCGAACCCTCTTAGTGGCGCGTGCTGCTGAACGTTGTATTGAGGCTTGCTCTAATCGCGGATAACTTTAAACCCGCGCGTCTTCATGCCGCCACCACGAATTGGCAGAAGTTGCAGGAGCACCGCTCTTCATTGCCGGCGTCCTCGCTATCACGGGGATTATCATGGCGGAGGCTATCATTGGTTTGTTTTTCATGTATCTTAACAAAGCAAAAACTTAAGTCAGAGCCCTCCGCTATCTCCTTCTATGTCATTCGTGCATCAACCAGAGTCTGCGCCTGGAATTCCCGCAGCCACCATTACA
>JAJRBK010000052.1 GCA_028679495.1 Methanobacteriota archaeon | reverse complement strand
TGTAGTGAAGTGAAACCATGAAGGCTGATACACAGACGGAAGCTGAAATTAAAGCCCTCCTCGAAGAGATGTGGACGCGCTACGCACAAAAAGACCTTGAAGGATGTTTGGAGCTCTGGACTGGTGATCCTGATGTTGTCGCGATAGGCACAGGGATCGACGAAATACGCGTAGGACAAGAAGAGCTGAGGCGTGCTATCAAACGTGATTTTGAACAAGCAGGCAGCATCAAGCAATCGATAGAATGGCTGCGCATCTCCTCTACTAGGGATGTTGCCTGGTCTGCGGGCACCATCACGTTAACGACGACCGTAAACGGAAAAGAGATCGTGCTTCCTGCACGTCAGACGAACGTTTACGAAAGGCAAGACGGTGTCTGGCGTATCGTTCAGTTACATCTCTCGTTGCCCGCTGGAGATCAGGCAGCAGGCCGATCGTGGAAGTAGCGATTCAGCAACCAAATACGTGGCAATTGAGATACCCTTAAGGTGATACGTTTTTATTTTGTGCCAAACGTTTAAGAAATCCGCAACAAGGTTATTTACCGGAACGCGGTGAGGGCGTTCTTAGTAGCAGTAGGTTGCTCGTCCACCCCTGTGCGTCACCGGGAGGGGCCTGGTGTGGGAGCATCTCGATGGTCGTAGGCTCGTCAAAGTTCACTTAAATTGTTCAGCGGCTCTCCCTTTTCTTTGATAAGCCTGCCGCCATCATCCCTACGTATCCTTGTGGACTTGCGCTCGTATTGAGCGACCAAGAAAGTAACGAGCTACCAAGCATAGCTTCACGTCTCTATGAGTGTCGACACGTCCCCAACGTCGATGCCTAACTCGCGCGCCTTGAGCACACGACGCATGATCTTGCCGCTGCGCGTTTTTGGTAGGGTCGCTGTGTAGACAATGTCGCCGATTACGGCGATGGGTCCAAGCTCGTGGCGCACGTGCTTTTTAAGCGCCTCGGTTAGCTCAGGTGTTCCCTCATACCCCCCGCGCAGGATAACAAACGCTTTTACGATCTCTCCCTTAATGGGATCCGGCTTCCCAATAACGGCTGCTTCCGATACGGCGTGATGGCTGACGAACGCTGATTCGATCTCACTTGTGCCGATACGGTGCCCTGCAATTTTCAGCACGTCATCAGCGCGGCCTTGTATCCAGAAGTACCCGTCTTCATCCATGCGTGCAATATCGCCCGATACGTAGACCCCTCCAGGAATCTGCTCCCAGTAGGTCTTCTTGTAGCGCTCGGGGTTATTATATAACGTGCGAAGCATAGAAGGCCACGGGCGTTTTATGACGAGGAGTCCGCCTCGCCCGGGCGGAACGTGGCGTCCTTCGACGTCCATCACCTCTGCGACAATGCCAGGTAGTGGCTTCGTCGCGGATCCAGGCTTAAGTGGTGAAATTGGAAGCGGTGAGATCATAAAGCATCCGGTCTCCGTCTGCCACCACGTGTCCATAATGGGACAGTGCAACCGTCCGATATGCTCGTAATACCATATCCACGCCTCAGGGTTGATGGGTTCCCCAACGGTTCCGAGAATCTTCAGCGAACTCAGGTCACAGCGCTGTGGCCACGTTTCGCCAAACCGCATAAGGTGGCGGATCGTCGTCGGTGCGGTGTAAAACTTCGTGACCTTGTCACGTTCTACTACGCGCCATAGCGCGTCGGGTTGCGGATAATCAGGCGCGCCTTCATAGATGATGCTCGTCGTTCCAAGGAGCAGGGGTGCATACACCGAATAGCTATGACCGGTGATCCAGCCAAGGTCTGCCGTGCACCACCACACGTCGTGATCGTTGATATCAAACACGTCCTGCAAGGTAGTCGCTGTTGCGACCATGTAGCCCCCTGTTGTATGCACAACGCCTTTGGGCTTTCCCGTGCTCCCAGAGGTGTAGAGGATGAAGAGCACATCTTCTGCGTCCATCATCTCTGGTTCACACCGCGCGTCTGCCTGAGCAATCAGGTCGTGATAGGATACCACGTTTTGATTGGTGTGCCCCTCTTCCGGATCTTGCACGTGTGCTATGACCACGGTTGTCTCTACGCTCGGACATTCACGCACTGCCTCAGTGGCAACGCCGAGAAGGTCAATAGTCTTGCCACGACGAAAGGTACCGTCGGCGGTGATGAGGAGCTTAGCGTCGGCGTCGCGGATGCGCTCTGCTAGGGCGCGGGTGCTGAAGCCGGCGTAGACGAGACCGTGAACAGCGCCGATCTTGGCACAGGCGAGCATGCATGCGACAGCCTCAATGCAGGGAGGGAGATACATGGCGACGCGGTCGCCCTTACGTATTCCAAGGGCGATGAGCGCGTTAGCCGTGCGGTTGACCTCATGGGCGAGTTCGGCGTAGGTGACGGCGCGCTCGGCGCCCTGTTCATTGGTATAGCGGAGGGCGACGTGATCAGGACGGGTCGTGAGGTGGCGATCGACGGCGTTGTACGTAAGGTTAGTGGTACCGTCAACAAACCAGCGGTAGAAAGGGGCGTCGCTCGTGTCGAGGACTGTGGTCCAGCGATGGAACCAAGTGAAGGCACGGGCCTTCTCTGCCCAGTACGTCTCGATATCATCCCCGGCTCGAAGCTCAGCGTCCCAGTCCTTGATCCGAGTGGTGGCGCGAATAGTCGGATCCGGAGGGAAGATGCGTCTTTCGTGGAGGAGAACGGCAGTAGTGTCTTCGTCAGGGTTTTTGCTCATGGTTTATAGCCTTCCTTACGCCCTCACGTGCTACCAGCGTAGTAACGCACGAGGGCACCCGATCAGTGTACCAACTCTATATGCTTTTTTTCGCTAAATCGCTTTCCCGTGACATGTGCAGGACACGCACACCCGTGCGACATGCGGGCGTTGTACCCTGCATGTAACCAAAACGCAACGTTTATTGATTGGCGAGCGGTACCCGTCTGAAGCGATGGAACGATCATGACCTCATATGCCGCGTGGGGCGCACTTGTTGCAGTCCTTGTCGCTGTAGTCGTGGTAAGCGGCTGTACTACTTCACTGCCGTTTGCCTCCGCCCCTACATCTAAATCACGAGATTTGAACGGCTCCTATGACGCCGCCTTTATTGAAAATAACTGGAAGGCTCTCAGCCCGTTTGTACAAACGAAGCCGAACGTGTATTCAGGCGAGTATGCAGATGCACGAGGGCAAACGTGGAATTTTTCGGTTGAGCTTTCATCGTCTGAGAACGACTCGTTCGGACGCTACTTCCAAGTGATGAAAGAACATAGCGATAACGGATTCGTCAAGGCGAATAGCTCTAAGGTCAACCTCGGAACAGGGAGCACCGTTTTCGGTACGGTTGACGAGGTGTGGTATGGCTATAAAACGACCGGTACGACAAATACGCAGCTCTGCGTTCTGTTTCTCAGCTACGACGAGAGCAACGGCGCATGGGTGGTTGTGACGGCACAGAGTGAGGAGCAAAGCACAACGCATCTCAGCCAGCGTGCACCGTAATCACGTGAAATGCCTTAAGCTCACTCCGAGATGTGCCCACTCACGCTCGCGTAGGCTTTTCAAGCGTTGTATGCAGGCTCCTTCCACCCGTAGTGTTGATGCAGCGAGATCCACGATCGCACCTTTGCGGTAATCAGATGCATATGCGTGCGGGTGCGCTCAGACAGCATCGCGTCATCTGTCCGGTGCTGCAGGTATTGAAATGCCTCCTGACTACTTGAGCACTTCTTCATGAGCTTTTCGGCTGCCTTTTCTGCGTCGTTGTGAGCGTGTTCGCTGAGCTCGCCGATGAGCTCGTCCACCTCGACCAAATCCTGAAGCATTATTTACTGGTGCTTTACCTTTCAAAATAACGATTTGGCAAAAGCGGAGTGAAAGTAAAGTAGAGAACACTTAAATTGACTACAGCTGGAGCGGTAACGCCACGTTTTTATGTGGCTATCGCGGGCCTAGATGTCCTCCTAGATGTCCTATATACCGGTTCACGATCCGCGCCGCTTCTTCGTCTCGCGGCTCAAAGAGAACGCCGTTGTCGCCTAGAAAGGGAACGCGATGATCGTGCTCCCATGGGAGAGGGGCAGGCGATATGCCGTTAGGGTATGCATCACATATCGCCTGTGGAAAATAAGTGGCACGGAAATGCTTGCATAACGCGCATAAAGGGGTCGCTAAGAGGGTCATACAGCGTTCACGCAAGCCATGTGCCGCTAAACAGTTTAAGCATGTCTTCCTCTCGCTCATTGGTGCACCGTCTGATCGCGTTGTGGGGTTGCTACGCGAAGCTTCTCCGAAGCGTTTTTTATAGAGGGGGAGCTATAAGACAGCAGGTATTATCATGATGAACCTATGGAAATCGCTTCCAGTGGGACCGAATCCGCCCGACATCGTATATGCTCTAATCGAAGTGCCAAAAGGATGCCAGAACAAGTACGAGTACGAGAAGGAGCTGGGCATTTTTGCAGTTGACCGGGTGCTTTATTCGCCCGTGCACTATCCGACTGACTACGGTCTTATCCCCCAAACGTACTATGATGACGGAGATCCCCTCGACATAATGGTCATTATAGATGAACCCACCTTTTCAGGCTGCCTTATCGCGGCGCGGCCGATCGGCATGATGAAAATGGTCGATAGCGGGGACAATGACGATAAGATCCTCGCCGTGCCAGATAAAGACCCCACGTACGCCAAAATAACCGATATTGCTGATCTGCCGCCGCATAAGCTGCGAACGATCGCGCACTTCTTTGCGATCTACAAACAGCTTGAGGGGAAGACGACGGAGGTCACGGGATGGGAAGGCGCCGAAAGTGCTAAAAACGCCATCACGCATGCAATGGAGCTCTATAAGGCCAAATTTGGGTAACCCATCCCGCATAACAACCGTTGGGTCGGTCGCAGCACACGAAGCACTGTGGTAGTGCATTGTTTAGGTGGAGGATAGTGGAGAGATCCCCCCCTTCATCGCCTATTTTCACGAGGCACCGGTATATCACGTAGCCAACGAGGCTTGTCCGCGCCGTCGGCGTGCATACATAGGTACCCTTGAAGTCAGGCGTGCGGAAAAGATATTTATGACCATGCGCTGTACTCCTGCTTCAGCGTCCTTCACAGCATCAGACACGAACACATGGACATCGTACAACTCGTACAGTCAGTGATCCTAGGAATGGTACAGGGAGTCACTGAGTGGCTTCCCATCAGCAGCAAAGCGATGGTCTCGCTTGTTATGATCAAGTTCTTCAACGCTGATATCAGCCTTTCAGAGGCCGTCTATTATTCGATCTGGCTGCATATCGGAACGCTCCTTGCCGTGATCCTCTTTTATCGAGTCCAGGTCATCCGTATCATTGGTAACCTGCCCCGTTACCTGTCCGACGTGCGTGCGCCGACCGGGTATAACAGATTGACGACGTTTCTGCTTATCGCTACCTTTTGCACAGGACTCGTTGGAGCCCCTCTCGCCATTTTTGGCCTCGACAAGATTCAGTTCTCAGGGGGACTCGCGATCGCCTTCATCGGCCTGTTGCTCATTGTGACTGGAGCACTCCAGAAGTTTGCCCGGAGAAGCGTCAGTGCTAACAGGAGCATGTCGGCACGAGATGCTCTTCTCGTTGGCATCATACAGGGATTTGCCGCCCTCCCCGGACTTAGCAGGTCGGGGCTTACAACCTCCACCCTTTTGCTGCGGCGCTACGCCGCTACGGATGCACTCAACCTCAGCTTCCTCCTTTACATCCCCTCAGTCATTGGGGCAGAAATCGGGTTGGCCATCCTCAAGGGAGGCGTCTATTTCAATACATATTCGCTCATTGCTATTGTTATTGCGTTTCTCTTCGGCCTGCTGACGATTAACATCCTGCTTAAGGTTGCTGAGCGCATCGACTTCAGCTATTTTTGTATTTTTCTCGGCGTTTTATGCACGCTCGCAATCTTTCTCTAGCTTGCATGCTAAACTCGTATTGTTGTAATATTGAGAGACGCTGCAATGTGCTTCGCCACCAAACCGCGTGCACAGCACACACTCACCGCCCGGTTCTATCCCTCTTAAAAGAGGATTAATGCGCCAAATCAAGCCCCGAAAAGAGGAGTAGTAGGAAAAAACTAGCCAAAAACTATATACGCGGATGTTATCTCTTAGAGCTGATGCTATTTTACACACCACTGCTGCATCAGCCCGTGGCATCGGCGTATCTCGGCGGGTTCGACTACACCCTCACTCACTTCATCCGAGGGCTCAACGACAATCCTGTGTGGAATGCCCTTTTTACATGGGTTTCGTTCACCGCTGACACGCTCTTTATGGTGCTCTTGGTTGCGGCGCTCTACCTTGGCGGCTACCGGAAGGAAGCGCTTGTCGTTGCAGTTGTCCTCCTCGTCACGAACGGCGTGACACTCGGGCTTAAGTACCTTATCGCGCGTCCACGACCGAGTGACTTAGGCATCGTGCCTGAGGACCAACCGGCGTTTCCCAGCGGCCATACATCAAACGCCTTTTCGTTCGCGACCACGCTCTCGTATTACCACAGAAAAGTCGCGCCTCTTCTATTTGCGTGGGCGCTTCTCGTCGCCTTTAGCAGGGCCTTCCTCGGCTTCCACTACTTCACCGACCTGCTCGGCGGTGCGGCCGTGGGTATCATTGTGAGCCTCGTCATTACGCGTGCTGCTCAGCGGTACGATGTGCAGATAACCCGTTTTGTGGAACGCTTGCCCCCGTATGGTCGTTCAACAGCGTAATATCTGTCTATTCCGTGCGTGTAGAAATATGCCTTCATCCATTGCGAACCTGCAGTATTGATGGGCTACTAAATCCCTTATTCAAATCAAAGATCGCTTCGCAACTCAAACAGCACGCGCCGGTACAGAACGCCCACGAGCAGCACGCCTGAATACAACACTCAGCAGCACGCCTGAAACGATCAGCACTATCCAGTTTATAGTGAGAATGGTTACTTCAAATGCAACAAGGTCATACTGCAACACGGAAAGGGCTGCAAAAAACAGAACAGCCACGACAAAACCCGCAATGAAAATCCATCGTAGCGCGCGCTCAAGCTTTCCTCCAGCAAACACAGCACCGGTGAAGAGGAAGGCTATGCTCATCATCGAGTATCCGAGAGCTTCGAAAGCAATGAAAATCCCGTGAGGGTTATACTGAGTGAACAATGAGAGACCTGCTGTCTCCCCGGTTAAGATGCTGGGTATGACGACAGTAAACTGAATGAAGTAGTCGATGAGGATGATGGTCGCATAAATCACGGAGAACGACAGGGCAATCTGACTGAATACCTTCCGGTCATTACGGGCGTAGGCGTGGATGCAGGCCATCAGCACGATGAATATCGGTGCGAGCAGGATTCCCGGATAAAGCCACAGGTAATCATTGGGAATAAAAGCGGCTACATTCGTATAGGGATAGGGGATCGTGTCTGCAGGCGGGGCGAAGGGTCCCGATCTCGGAGGGGTCAAGATACCGGCCAGAAAAAATACCGCGGCGATGACTGCCGTCATGATTGCTGACCAGAATCCGAGCCGGCTCATTACGGAGTCCACCGTTGATGCTTCTATGCTTGTCTGATCCATCCAGATTCACCTTGTCGCCATGTCTGGAGGCGGATCCATACTAAATCTTATTGTTTTAGCTTAGCAGGTGGCTGAGTTACGGAGAGAACGGGCGGCGCTTGCCGCTTTGGACGATGAAGGTGCGGCGTTTGAATACGCGCTATTGCGACACCTAAGGAGATGAAACGACTTGAGTGACTAGGCGGCCATCTTTACTATATTAACACATGATGCCTCTCGCGTAGCGGAGAGTGTAGCGGAGAGTGTAGCGGAGAGTGTAGCGCACTCCTTTCGCCGCGAATAATACGCCAAACGCTTAAAGTGATAGGTTGTTTAGTACGAGTATCAGTACAGTAGTGTGAACTCGTGAGGATTTTACCATGAAAAAACCCCTCATAGCAGGGACGTTGGTGGTCGTGATGCTTGCAGCTATCCTTGCTGCAGGATGCATGATCCCCATGACGTCTTCTCCGACATCGACTCCCAGCCCGAGCGCCACGGCCACATCACAAAACGTGAGCCAGTACCTCACGAACATGATGCAACAGCGAAACTTCACCATGATGACGCCATTTTCACTCAAGGCAAGCCCGCAAGCAGGAGCTGCCGTGTACAATGGCACGGCGAGCGATACCAACGGCACCTACGCAGTGAGCTTACAGGCGTGGAATACTACACAAGCAGCACAGACACAATTCGTGTCACTGAGAACTATGTTCATGGGGCAAGGTTTTGCTCTGGTGCAACAGAACGCGACAGTCTGGTCAGGGTTTAACACAAGTACAGGAAAAGGAGCGGCCGTGGAATACGGCACCTCGCCGCTCATGCCGAACTATATGATGGTCATCACCGGTAATGCTACGGGGCAAGGAACCTTCCAACAGCCCATGTGGCAGCACGTGTGGGACGTAATGCACACGCCGAACAATGATGGCAGCGGCATGGGACCGTACATGGGACAACGAATGAACGCGACCATGCGCACCACTATGCAGCAGGAAATGCAGGAGCACATGGGCAGTGGCTTCGGTCCAAGGATGATGAGTGGTCTTTGAGAGCTATACTATGTTGAAGGCTTGTATACCCCTCCATTCACGGGTGAAAGCGACATGTTTAGTGCATGAGTTCAGCACTGCGATTTAGGGGCCGTTTGCCTCTCATTTGTTTTTGTAACCATAAAAGGAGGGGCACCCTAGGTAATATCGTATGGGCTAAAGGCAAGCATTGAGGGTTGACTAAATGAAAGAGGAGGATATGCACGGCGGTCACGATGAGCACAAGGAGGCACAGATGGAGGAACGTACTCACGCAGCACACGATGCCCACGGCGGTCACCCATCACAGGCACCCGGGAAGGGGTCGTCATACTCCCGCCATGCCGGCCACGACGTCGCTGACTTCAGACGCCGGTTTTGGATATCGCTCATCGTCACGATACCCATCCTTATCCTCTCTCCCTCAATCCAAGAGTTTGCAGGCGTTGGTCAAGCCCTCCGCTTCCCCGGCGACCAGTACGTCCTCTTCGTTCTGGCATCGTTTGTGTACTTTTATGGCGGGTATCCGTTTCTAAAGGGCATTGTCAATGAGCTGCGAGCACGCTTGCCCGGCATGATGACGCTCATCGCGGTTGCTATCACGACGGCATACCTTTACAGTACGGCGATCACGTTTGGCCTAAGCGGCGGTGTCCTCTTCTGGGAGCTCAGCACCCTGATCGATATCATGCTCCTCGGTCACTGGATTGAGATGCGTTCCGTTATGGGTGCTTCACAGGCCCTTGAGGAACTGGCAAAGCTCATGCCTTCTGATGCTCATAAGCTGCTTTCTGACGGGAGCGTGCATGATGTCCCTCTGGACTCGCTCGTCGTAGGTGACCGGGTCCTCGTGAAGCCCGGGGAAAAGGTTCCTGCTGACGGTGAGGTCGTCGAGGGGGAAACCTCAGTCAACGAATCGATGCTCACTGGAGAGTCCAAACCGGTGACCAAAAAGCCGGGCACACCTGTTATCGGGGGCGCGATTAATGGCGAGGGTTCGATGACCGTTGAGGTCAAGAAGACGGGCAAAGACTCGTTCCTCTCACAAGTGATTGATCTCGTCAAGGAGGCACAAGAGAGCAAATCACGGACACAGGATCTCGCCGACCGTGCTGCGCTCGCGCTCGTCATCATCGCCCTTGTCGCCGGCGGAATCACCTTCCTCGTGTGGCAGCTGCTCGTCAACGCAAGCGTCGACTTTGGTCTCGAGCGGGCCGTCACCGTAATGGTCATTGCGTGTCCGCACGCGTTGGGGCTTGCCATACCGCTTGTTGTTGCTGTTTCGACGGCACTCGGGGCCCAGAACGGGCTCCTTGTTAGGAATCGGGCTGCGTTCGAGCAGGCGCGAAACATACAAGCGATTATCTTTGACAAGACGGGGACACTGACTGAGGGGCGCTTTGGGGTGACGGACGTTATCACCGTCGCCAACGAAGTGAACGAGCAGACCCTCTTGGACTATGCCTCAGCGCTCGAAGGACGCTCTGAACACCCTATTGCGCGGGGCATTGCCACATCGGCTTCACCGAGCGCGTTGCACGTCGAATCCTTTAGAGCGCTGCCCGGACGAGGCGTTGAAGGTATCGTGAACGGTAAGAAGACGCAGGTGGTGAGTCCTGGATATCTCAAGGAGAATGCGCTCACTATTACTGATGAGCGAGTCGAGCACTTGACTACTCAGGGCAAAACGGTGGTATTCGTGATCATCGAAGGCTCTGTCGCAGGGGCCATCGCCCTAGCTGACATCGTGAGGTCCGAGTCAAAACAGGCTATTACAAAGCTCAAGGAGATGGGCGTACGCAGCATAATGGTCACCGGTGACAACCGTCAGGTAGCCCAGTGGGTGGCTGGTGAACTTGGGATTGACGAGTACTTTGCTGAGGTATTACCGCAGGACAAGGTCGTCAAGGTGAAAGAGGTGCAGTCTCGCGGTCTTGTCGTCGCTATGGTCGGCGATGGGGTCAATGACGCTCCTGCCCTTGCGCAAGCCGACGTTGGTATCGCCATCGGAGCGGGTACTGATGTGGCTGTGGAGACGGGCGACATCATTCTCGTGCGGAGTACGCCCCTCGATGCCGTTACCATTATATGGTTGGCCCGCAGCACGTATCGAAAGATGATCCAGAACCTCGCATGGGCGACTGGCTACAACACCTTTGCGATACCGCTTGCAGCGGGCATTCTCTATCCGTTAGGAATTCTACTCACCCCAGCAGCAGGTGCAGTGCTCATGTCGGCAAGCACGGTAATCGTAGCGATAAATTCTCGGTTTTTGAAGCTTGCACGGTAAAAAGGAGAGATGAGAGGTTTCTATTGGTTTTTCGAACCGAGAGGACGAACTGGAATAATCACGCTATCTTTGGGAAGGAGCAAAGAACGCACCCATTCGCGCTCAGTCCAAAGGACACACCCACCCTCGGTCTCGTTGAGTGAATCATGTTGTTGACGAATGGTCTGTAAAAAGTGAGATTGTAACGCCTCCTTGAGTGACACTGTCGCAACGCTCGCGTCAGAGAACGGAGTGGCGGGACACGGTTCAACATCCCCTCCTGCGCTGATATGGACGAACCCTCGCCCTGCAGCTAGGCAGCCTCCGTATTGTTCCTCGTCTCCGGGAATCGCAATAAAGAGGGCGGGGAGTTGAGCACGAAACGCCTCGATCTTTTGTCGCAGGTGACTTCTCTGCTCGTCAGTCAAGACCCAATCGTCTGTTCCTTCTTCAAAAGAAACGTATTCAAGGAGGAGGAGCAGTCTCGTCCCCGCTTCGATCAGATTTTTCACAAAGTTAGTATCGGTGATCGTTGCGGCGTTTGATCTTGTGAGTGTTAACGAGCAGCCAAAGAAGATTCCCTCGGCACGCATATTTTTCATGATGCCTTGGAGACGCTTATGAATGCCAGCGCCTCGACGTTCATCGGTATCGTATTCGTTACCTTCGATGCTGATAAGGGGAATGATGTTTTGTTGTCCCTTGAGCTGTTGTATCACGGTTTCGTCGATGAGCGTGCCATTCGTGATGAGCGGGAAAACGATTGCGGGGAAGTCCTTGGTAATGCTGAGAAGTTCCTTGCGGACAAGGGGCTCACCGCCGGCGAGGATAATCCCTGATACACCAAGCTGATGTGCCTCGCTAATGAGGTCTCTAAGCCTGTCCTCGCTGAGTTCTCTCGCAGCAGGTCGAGATCCTTGGTGAGCAAACGCTACACAGCCCTTGCAGCGCAAGTTGCATTTGTTCGTCACGCTCATGATGAGGAAGGGAGGCACGTGGAGGTTTTCACGTAGCCATCGCTGCCGCTTTTGGGCTGCTCTCTTTTGCCACCACATAGTACGAAGGAAGAAGAGGGCTTTCGACGGGTTACTAAGCGTAATGCGCACTGCGTCTTTAAAAAAGACCGTGATGGCTCGATTAAGGATGTTAGTATAGTCAGAACCCTGTTCCACAATTCTTGTTCACGTGCGACGATATTTATAGTGCTCGATGGGTGTCAATTTGGTGCTATGGGGGTGTCATTCGCGGCAAAATTAGCACGCTTGGAGAGCTTAACGGTTCCGACGGTTAGGTAAACCGTTTTAGGCCCTCTCGTATCATCTCCTTTGGAGGGTACTCAAACGGCTGATCCTTATACAGGTACACCCTGCAGTGGCCCTGATATGGGGTTTCGTGGTTCACTTCAGGCTCCAAATCCTGCCCGTTGATGAGAATAGTCGGTGAACCGATGAAGCCCCTGATATCTGCATGCTCTCCAGGGGAGACGGGCACCATGTGCACTTCAGCGTCAACGTGTTCTTCATTGAGCACTTCCTTCAAGGTATCTGCAGCCTCTTGTATAGTGCGGACAATCCTCGTAATATAACACATCAATGGCCAACATAACCATCGATTACATGAAACGTACTGGAGACAAAAGCTTAACCAACGGTTAACAATAGTCTCCCCAGTATTCACCACGAGTAAGGTCAAAGAGATGAGAGTTGGGATTCTGCTCACACCAGCAGCATGTGCAGCTCACGTCGGCAAGTACGGTCATCGCGGCGATCAACTCACGCTTCTTAAGCTTCGCTCGGTGATGCAGCCAATGACAGAGGACGCACAAACCACAACGGCTTTCTCAAGAGAGCGCACGTGGTGAATCAGTCCCCCCAAAGAGGAGAGACGCAAAGCATGAGAGGAGGCAAGTTGTATGGTAGCACGTAGCGTCATAGCCGGCATTGTTGCACTGATAATCGTCGTGCTCATCATCGCAGCAGTGCTTGGGTTCGGATTACTGCAGCCGTCGTCACCTGCTTCAAATACGACCTCGAACGCTACGGCGAATGCGACGAAAACGAGCACGGCCACGGCAACCGCCACGCCGAGCAGCACGGCCACTACCGCACCGCCGACTCCCACGCCATCAGGGCAGCAGATCACCGTAACACAGGGCCAGACATTCACCGTTAG
>JAJRBK010000051.1 GCA_028679495.1 Methanobacteriota archaeon | reverse complement strand
GCATTCAGCAACAATATCGCGATAGCCAGTGAATCCGAGATGTCGAAGTACCGCTAACGTTGCCGCGACTGCCGCACCGCTTCGTGTTCCGGTAATAGAGCGCTCCACGGAGTAAAACGTGTTCGTGCTGAGGGTGTCGAAATCATCGCGCCGCTTGAACAAGAGCCCCCCTGAAGGTATCGTGCTCATCCCCATCTTGTGTGGGTCAACACCTATCGAACGTACGCCGTCGACGCTAAAATCGAATAGATGCTGCTGCTCAAGGAAGGGGATGACGAGTCCTCCAAAGGCGGCATCAACGTGAAGGAAAGTATCGTTCTGGCGTGCGATCTTCCCAAGCGCAGGAATGGGGTCAATAACGCCGAGTGATGTCGTGCCGGCGATGCCGACCACACAGGCGGTACTCTCGTCGACGAGTGCTTCGACTGCGTTGGCGTCGACAGCGTATTTGTCGTCGAGACGCGCTTTCCGGACTTCGACCCCGGTAAGGTCACGCGCCTTTTCAAAGGATTGATGGACAGACGCGGGAACGACTATATTTGGTGTATCAACTCTGCACAATATCTTGCTTGCCCGAATAGCCTGAATGTTTGATTCTGTCCCTCCTGACGTGATATACCCTACCGCGCTACTTGCGCCGAGAAAGGATCCAAGAATTGTGATCGCTTGCCGCTCGAAGGATGCGACGTCAGGGAAGAGGTTGGGGTCCCCTAGGTTGGTATGGATGTGTTGCATGTGTGCCTGAATGGCTACGGGATGCGGGTACGTGCACATCGAACTGAGCACTCTCTCGTACCCCCTCGTTGTGTTCATTGATGCTCGGTGATCTCTTGTATCTGTAAGGCCGCGCCACTACTCTTCTTCGGTCAAGTCACGTGCGGCCTCGAGGATGATCTGCTTTTCAGTGCGTGCCACAGCGTCTCTCACACGCTCAACGGCGTCTATGTTCGCTGAAATACTGCTTATGCCCATTCGCACGAGCTTCTTTGCCATGTCAGGATCTGAGCCCGCCTGACCGCAGATAGAGCTCATAACGCCTGTTTTATTGCAGCATTGGATAACGTAGTCAATAAGCTTCAATACAGCAGGGTGTTCCTCGTTGTAGAGGTACGCCACGTTTTCGTTGTTTCGGTCGACCGCAAGCGTATACTGAGTCAGGTCGTTTGTACCAAATGAGACGAAGTCAATTCCTTCGGCGATAAGATCTTCGATAATTAACGCGGAGGCGGGAACCTCTATCATGATGCCTACGTCGACCTTCTTAAAGTCAATCCCGATCGAGGCGATAATTTCCTTTGCCTTTCGCACCTCGTCAGGATGCTGGACAAGCGGCAACATAATGCCGATGTTTGTGTAACCGTCGTCGATGAGGTTCTTAAACGTCTGGAGCTGCATTTTGAATACTTCAGTATCCTGTAGATCGCGCCGTATACCACGCCAGCCAAGCATAGGATTTGGCTCGTGTGGTTCCTCCTCGCCGCCTTCCATCTCTCTAAACTCATCAGTCGGTGCATCGAGCGTGCGTACCCACACAGGACGCGGGAAGAAAGCGCCGACAACGGTCCGAATGCCCTTTTCAAGTTCGCGAATAAATTCGTCGTGTTTGTTGTGCTCGATATACCAGTGGGGGTGCTTTCCCAAACCAATGATCATGTGTTCGACGCGGAGGAGTCCTACGCCGTCTGCGCCCGTTGCCATCGCTCGTTCTGTCGCTTCAGCGATCGAGAGGTTGACTTTGACTTCGGTGGCGGTCACCGGCTTCGCTGCAACAGCAGCTGCTGCTGCAGCAGGTGCTGCTTCGGCTCGCTCAAGTATACCTGAATAGATAATACCCCTCTCTCCATCGACCGTCACGATCTGACCGTCAGTGAGCTTGCTCGTCGCTTCTTTTGTGCCAACTACGGCAGGCACGCCCAGTTCTCGCGATACGATTGCCGCGTGACTCGTTAATCCGCCTTCATCGGTGACAATGGCAGCGGCCCGTCTCATCGCCGGCACCATATCGGGCGAGGTCATCCGCGTGACCATAATATCACCTTGAAGCACGCGATCGAGCTCATCTAAGCTAAGAATGATCTTTACACGGCCTGATATCTGACCAGGAGAAGCTCCGAGTCCTTCGAGCAGTTTTTCCTGCTCTCCTGTACTCACGGTTGCTTTTGCTCCCTCCTCTTTTTTGATCGTCGTGACTGGTCGTGATTGAACGATATAGACCTGCCCCTTTTCGATCGCCCACTCAACGTCTTGAGGGCTTCCGTAGTGGTCTTCGATAAGCTCTCCTAGGTCGAGGATTCTATAGAGCTCCTCGTCGCTGAGCACGCGCTTAGTTTGCATGTACGCGGGAACGTCTTTTGTGATGGTGGCGCCTGTCTTTGGGTCCTTTACCACCATTATCTTCTTTGTTGCGATGATTACCCCGATCTCGCGGGTCATGCGCTCAATCCGGTAGGTATCCGGCGACACCGAGCCTGAGACGATCGCTTCGCCGAGCCCCCAGGAGCCCTCAATAATGGCTTCTGGAGCGCCCGTTGTTGGATTCGAGGTAAACATCACCCCTGATTTATCAGAGTCAACCATCTTTTGTACGACCGCTGAGATATTCACGGACTCGTGCTCGAACCCTTGCTTGACCCGATAGAAAATAGCGCGAGCGCCGTACAAGGACGCCCAGCACTTTTGTACGGCTACTACCACGTTTTCGGCACCTTTGATGTTCAAAAACGTCTCTTGTTGTCCTGCAAAGCTTGCTTCGGGGATATCCTCCGCTGTAGCGCTTGATCGGACGGCCACAAAGGGTTCTGCGCCCTCCCTCTTTGTGAGCTCTTCGTAAGCAGCTATGATGTCGTTTTGCATGTGCTCAGGCATCTTGGTCTTCAGCACCAGATCTTTCGCCTTTTTGGCCGCTTCGTCTAACGCTTTGGTATCGTCAACGTTGACGTCTAGCGTGGCGAACAGCTCATTTGAAATACCTGTATCGTCCAAAAAACGTCTAAATGCTTGAGCGGTGACACAGAAGCCACGCGGCACTGGGATCTCCGCGTTTATCATCTCTCCTAGGCTCGCGCCTTTGCCTCCCACTGAAGGCACGTCCTCAATACGGACGTCTTCGAGCCACACGACAGTTGGTTTATCGGTCATATTCGGCATCCTTTGCTATTTGCTGACTGCTATTAGCTGTAGTAGTTACATAAGCCTTTCCTCAACAAAAAGTAGAAATACACTTTTGACGTCTATCCTTATACTTATCGCACTTTGACGGGCAGCTTGCCCGTCAATCGAGGTCAAGGATTTGTTTTTATGCGGATACTGGTAAGTGACCCCCTATCACAAGCAGGCGTCGACCTGTTGAAGAGAGAACATGAGGTAGATGTCTTGACGGACCTGATGCCTGAACAACTCACCCATATTATCGGTGATTACGACGCGTTAATCGTGCGCAGCGGCACCAAAGTGGATCGAGCGCTCATAGAGGCCTCACAGCTCAAAGTCATCGGTCGTGCAGGTGTGGGCGTCGACAACATTGACGTAGACGCGGCCACCGCGAAGGGCACGATTGTCATCAACGCCCCTGAGGGCAACATGATATCGGCAGCAGAGCACACGATAAGCATGATGATGGCGCTCTCTCGCAATATACCACAGGCAAACATGTCCTTAAAACAGGGGAAATGGCAGCGCTCTCACTTCCTAGGTGTCGAAGTCTTTGGAAAGACCCTTGGGGTCCTTGGCCTCGGGCGCATCGGGGCAGAAGTTGCAAAACGAATGCGCGCCCTCGGAATGACCGTTCTCGCATACGATCCTTTTATTACCGTTGAACGAGCAAAGGAGCTGCGCGTTGAACTAGCATCGCTTGAAGACGTCCTAAAGAACGCCGATTTTATTACGGTGCATACACCGCTCACGAAAGACACGCACCACCTTATTGGTGCAGCAGAGATTGCCTTGATGCGAGAAGGCGTGCGTATTATCAATGTCGCTCGTGGTGGCATCATCGACGAAGACGCGCTTTATGACGGTCTCAAAAGCGGGAAGGTCGCGGGTGCAGCGCTTGATGTTTTTGAGCACGAGCCACCACAGGATAGCAAGCTTTTAACGCTCGAAAACTGTATCGCGACCCCACACCTTGGTGCTTCAACCGTCGAGGCGCAGATCAACGTTGCCGTCTCCATTGCAGAGCAAACGCTCATAGCGCTAAAAGGCGAGCCGGCGCGAAATGCGATCAATGTTCCGATACGAGCGGAGACGTTTGGGGCGGTCAAGGGGTACATGCCGCTCTGCGAACAACTGGGCAAGTTTTGCATACAGCTTGTCGAGGGACAGATCCGAGGAATCGAGCTCACGTACATGGGTGATGTCGGACAGTGTGACGTGCACCCACTCACGGTTGCCGTGCTCAAGGGAGTCCTCGATCGTGTGCTAGAGTCCCCGGTGAACTTCGTGAACGCCGAGATGTTTGCAAAGAAGCGCGGCATCCGCATTACGGAGACGAAGACGGAGAGTTTGGAGGACTTTCAAAGTCTGATCACCGTGAGAATAAAAAGCGACAAAGGCGAATGGTCGGTTTCAGGCACCCTCTTCTTTGGCGACCAGCCACGTATCGTCAAGATCGGCAGCTACCACGTCGATGCTGAGACTGAGGGGTGTATGCTCATCACGTCGCACGTCGATAAGCCGGGCGTTATTGGCAAAGTCGGCACGCTGCTTGGCAACAACAACATCAACATCGCGGGGATGAACGTCGGCCGCGAAAAAGTGAGGGGAGGCGCGGTGATGGTGCTCGCCTTAGACGATCCAGTTAGCGACGACGTGTTAGCAGGCATCCGCGGGATCGACGGGATTTCAACGGCTAAGTCAGTCGTGCTGTAGCTTCTCTTATCAGTCGTTGAGCACTTCTCGCAGAGGAATTCACGACCGCGCGTGCTAACGCGCCTTCTTTTTGGGCGCCTTCTTACGCGTTTTGGCGCGCGCTTTCCTGCGAACGCTCGGCTGTGATGCCGGACGTTGGGTTGACTTCTCTACGACGTCCACAAAGGGCTCGTGCCGCTCACCCTCCTCTAGCAGGGGCAGCTTCGACCGCGCTTTACGTGATTTTGGCCGCGTAGCATCGCCTCCCAGCTCTTCGATGGCTTCAACGGTCGGCGAGCTGCTGCGCTTTATGGACGCCTTTTGAGCGCGTGCGCTCCGTTTTCGTGGCACTGCAGCAATATGAGGTACAAAAAGCCATAGCGCCACCATTAAAACAGAAATTACGACAAGAATGCCAAGTGCTGTGGGGTCGACGACGTTTAAGACAGGAAGGAAAAACAGCGCAAAAATTATTGCCAAGGGAATGCCGGCAAAAATGCCAAGATAAAGCAAAGCAGCTGTCGCAGTTTTCATATCTGTCTCGTTCGTGAGGTCGTATCGCTTGTCATCGGTTACGGAACCGTGCGCTACTAGCTGTGCGCGCATGGTGTACTAATGTCTTTTGATCCAGTGAAGACTATGGCGGCGGAAGCTGCAAAACGGGCTGGCTGCGTGACAAGCGGTTAATGGATGGTAAGACGGAGCGCTCGTGCTTACGCGCTACGCACCATGATGGGTTGCCCTTGATCGAGCGCATCGACGATTCGATTTGCGATGTTGGTTCCTTTTGTCACCTTAATCTCACCGCCTCGTCCTATCGTCGCCGTGAAAAGATACGCATCGTCTATGAGCACATCAACGATGTCGCCTGATTGTGCATCTGATGTTATAATAACGTGTTTATCAGAAAGCTCAACGTCTGCTTTAACGGTGAGCTTCGACTCTCTCTCTTTTTCGGGCTCTTTTATCTTCTTGCGGGGCTCTTCGTGCATTTCAAGCACGTCAATATCAATGCCGAGCGCATCCTCAATCTTATCGATGTTCTTGCCGCCTTTGCCAATGACGTGAGAGATATCCCGATCGCTGACATATACGTTGGCCCGTGTATCGGAGAGCACCTCGACCTTTACTGGCTCCTTCGCGTATTTGTCTACCTCTTTTTCAATCTCTCGTGCAGCAAACTTCCACGTTGGTTTAACGGTCCGCTGTGTCGCGGGACCGACTTCCATAACGACTACTTGCCTGCTGAAGAGGTAGATCTCATATTCAACCTTCTTTGTTTCGAAGTCTCTCACCTCTATGACGGGGCGTGCAAGATCTGCCTCAGTCATACCTGAAGGAACCTTGACGGCAAAGTGCACGTCGTATACGATCTCTATCTCACCTTTTTGTAGGAATATGACCGTATCGACAACTTGAGGAATGATCCCAAACTCGACACGACCTATCAGACGCTGTAGTGCGTCGATAGCACGCGTGGTATGCACAACGCCGACCATTCCCACCCCTGCGAGACGCATGTCAGCAAAAGTCTTGAAATCAGCAGTTTTACGGACTTCATCGTAGACGGTGTAGTCAGGTCTTACGAGCAGGAGAATATCGGCCGTCTTTGCCATGTCGCCTTCAAGCGCCGTGTATTGGGTGATCTCGTCGGGCACCTGCAGGTCACGAGGACTCTCCATGGTCTTCACAATAAATTCTTGAGAGCTGAGAAACTCTGCAACGCTCTGTGCCAGCGTCGACTTGCCTGATCCAGGAGGACCGGCGATCATAATGCCGCGTGTCGATTCGCTGAGCCGGCTTTTGAGCTCGTCGGCGAATTTGTAATCGTTTAATTTTACTTTTGCGATTGGACGCACCGCGGTAATCTCGATGCCATCGGAAAAAGGAGGGCGGGCGATTGCTATCCGTATTGAACCAAGCTGTACAATCGTTGCTCCTCGACGCTCGAGCTCGATGAAAGCGCGCGCGTGCGATTTTGCGTGGTCGATTATATCAGCGGCGATTTCACGCATCTCCTTCTCGGTCATCGGTGTCTTTCGTATCTTCACAAGACGCAGCTTCGAGATTGATCCACGTTTCGCTCGTGGCGGCACGTTCTCTTTCAGGAAAACGGACATCGTGTTAGCGGTAAAAAAGTGGTTGAGAAGTAGTGGCCGCTCCTCCTCCTTCTCTGGTTGGAGGTACATAACGTCCAAACCTTTAGCACGTGCGACTTCGCTTTGCACGATATCGCTTGTGACAAACGTTGCGCCGTTCTCTACAGCTACCATTCGAATCATGGCATCAATTTCGCCGACAGAAGCGAGCTTGATCTCATCTACGGTCGGTCTTCTTCCAACGTATGTGAGGTCAATCTCCCCTAATCGTTTCTGCTCTGCCAAAGCCTTCAGCTCGTTTAGCCCCTTAAACCCGATCTCGCGACCTTGATTGGCTTGTGCTTCAAGCTCTGAGACCACGGCTTCAGGAACGATGATTGTCGCGCCCTTAAGCTCACCGGCTTCGATGAGTTTGGTGATTCTCCCGTCAATAAGCACGCTCGTATCTGGGACGTATTTCATTGTCACTCCTTTTGCGCTTAATCTTATTAAATTAGACTCGCACGTGGTACCTGCGCACAGTAGCACTTCACTCACATGCGTCGTTATCCTGTGCGCTACCCTTGACAACGATACAAGCTTGATTTCAGGCGTTCTTTAGAGCAATGATGTCTTTAACCTCGTCAAGTCTCCATATCAGGCTTCGATTTTCTTTTACTACAGCTTCAAGAGGTTCAGTCGGAGAGTGACCAAGCGCAGCTACGACGTTTGATGAGAGGCCTCTCGTCTTTATCATGTTGACGAATTCTTCACGGATGCGCTTGCCTTCGTTTTCATCAGTAACTTCCGTAAGATGACCTAGCAATGTTACAAACGTGTACGATGACATATCCGAGCTGAATCGCTCTATCTCCACAGCAACGTTGGCATTTTGCTTATAGAACTGAATCTTTTTCCCATACTTGGTCGAGAGAAAATAGAGGTGGCGCCTGTCGAAAACATACAGGAATGGCGCCACATAAGGATACTCATCGCCTTTAAAAGCGATGCGGCTTACGTGGTTTTCGCTGATTAACTTATCATACTCCTCTTTGTCCATGTGAGGGATCTTCAAAACGTCCATTTTATCACCACTTACAATAACAGAATCTCTAAGCCTTGTGTGCTACACGTGCGGCTCGCTAACAGCCCTATTATCCGCAGTTGCACTTTTAGGTCAGCGAAAGAGCTGTATTAAGTTTTCGCCCGCTCGGATTATTTTTTGCGAAGTTCAACGTGTCTTTGTGTGGTTTTCGTACCGAAGCTATTCGAGCAACAACAGCCCGTATGAATTGAGATTCGTGTGCTGTATTTTTCCATACTCGTAGTTTTCGCAGGGGATTACCTCGATCGGAAGGTTAAGCTTCGACACGGTCGCAAAGATATCAATCCCCACCGCTTCCATAGACGTCCTCACCCATTCTGCGTGGCGGCAATCCCTCTTGAGCGATATGTCAACGATGCCGTGTGATGCCTCTGCGACGCACTCCTCACAGTACGCACACGGGTAGGCTGCAAATGCGAGCGCCTTGTAGTACCCTTGATAAAACGCGTGTTGTTCAAGCGAATACATCGTTTGCCCTATCCACAAAATTAAGTCCTGTAAAAAGGGATGCCAATTCTCAGGTATGCTCGCTGGGTCGATTGATGCCATGCCAGGAATCCCTTTGAAATGAGTCACATATGCAGCCTCGTACTCCTGCAAGAGCGCTCGAGTCTCGGATGGGCCTGGAACGTAGGGCGGACAGCTCAGGTGCTTTGCAAACCCTTTGCAGCCGAACTGGCACTTCCATCGTACCCAATCGCGCACTTCGATGTCACTCGGGTGAATGAAGCTGAGCGTCACCTTGTTCTTCTTCGCAAGCTCTTCAAGCTCCTGTTCTAATTGCTGTCTCTGCGTATCGTCCACCTCTTTTACGATGCTGTCGCCACACGGGAGCGTCGCCCGCTCGCGTGTTGTAAGCAAGCCCGTAAGATATAAGGGGCGGCGCTTGGGAGCCACGGGCAATGTAGCAGCAGCACTGCGTTTTAATTAGCAATCTACTTCAAAACACTTAAGTACTATTCTTGCATATTAGGCCGCAACTGTGCTATTAATTAGCATGGATGCCGTGGTTATGGCATACATAGCATCGGCCATGGGAGGAGCTACCGTGATGATCTGGGGCATGGACTTATGGGTTTTTGCTGCATTTGCAATAAGCTATATTAGTCTTATTTTCAGCCTGATTTATGGATTCTGGCCGCGGAAGGACGAGGACGAGGATGAGGAGGAGACATAGATGGCAGATTTAGTGACGTTTGCTATCATGCTCGTTATTTATGCTGCCGCGATGATCTACTTAGGCTATCGCGGCTATAAATCCACGAAAGACATCGGCGATTGGCTCGTTGCAGGCCGTCGGGTCGGTCCCTTCGTGGTTGCTATGTCATACGGCGCGACGTTTATCAGCGCCGTCGCGATTATCGGTTTTGGTGGACAAGCGCAGGTCTTTGGCCTGCAGCTCCTCTGGCTCTATGTGCTCGTTGCCGTTGTAGGCATCCTCATCGCTTTCATAGTCTTTGGCTATCGTACACGCGTAATGAGCAAAACACTTGAAGCGCTCACCTTCCTCGAACTTATCGGTCATCGCTTCAACTCCCGATTTATACAAGGGTTTGGCGGCGTAGTGATTGCAATATTTATTACAGCGTATGCATCTGCGGTGTTTAATGCGACAGCGCGCCTTGTCCAAGTCACCTTTGGCACGTCATATGAGTCGTCAATTATAGCCTTCACGATCATCGTCGCCGTCTACGTCTTGCTTGGCGGTCTATTCGCCGTGATGTGGACAGATACGCTTCAAGGCGTTGTCATGGTCGTCGGCCTTGGCCTCCTCCTCGTGAGCGTATGGGCCTTACTAGGGGGTGTGATCCCGGCAAACGAGGCCCTAGCAGCTCTGGGTCCCACAAAGAACGCGCAGAACGGATTAACGTCTGTTTCACCATTTTTGTCAACTCCTTTCATGCTCGTAAGCTCACTTATCTTCGGCGTTGGCATCGGCGTCCTCGCACAGCCTCAGCTTGCAGTCCGGTTTATGACCGCGAAGAACAACAAGGCGATCAGACGCGGCGTTCCTATCGGCGTCATTTTCGTTTTTCTGACGACGTACTCTGCGTTCACCGTGGGTGCTCTTTCAAACGTTATTTTTAACAACAGGGGTATCGCCATTCCTGCAAACCCTGATCTTGTGATGCCCACGTTGATCAACGCGATATATCCATCATGGTTTGTCTATCTCTTTCTTTTTGCTGTGGTCTCAGCGTCAATGTCAACCGCCAGTTCGCTCTTTCACGTGAGCGGCGCTGCGGTAGGGCGGGATCTCTACGATAAGGCAATCAAGAGAGGGCTTGGCGGTGCCATATCGTCACGGGTTACTAAAATCGCGACGTTCGGCGTGATCGTCGTCGCTTTTTTCTTGTCTTTGTTCCCACTTGACGCGATAGCGTATATCTGCACCTTTTCCTACGGCGCTCTAGGAGCTACCTTCCTCGCACCCTATGCCGCTACTCTTTACTGGAAACGGGCGAACTTGCCTGGTGTGACCGCCAGCATGGTCGGCGGTCTTGCAGCAACGCTTGCGTGGTACGTGTTTGTATTTGCAAAAACAGCGCCTAAGATAACTGGGATAAACGTTGCCCCCCCGCTTGGCTTGCTTGATCCTCTGTTTGTTGGAATCCCTGTCTCGTTTATCCTCCTCATTGTTGTAACACTGCTAACGAAAAAGCCGCCTGAGGAGCAGATCGAGAAAGCGTTTAAGGGGATTGCCTAAAGCCGACAGCTCTCACCTCTTCATTAATTGCCGTCACGCACGTATTAGCTGTTACAAAAGCACGCCATTATACGTTACGCACGGGCTAAAAGCTATTGCTTTGAATAACAGGTTGCTTCTTCGATGAACCGATCAAATCCTTTAGGCATCGAATATACGTGAACGTGGAGGTACGACCCAACGACATTATGCTCTATTATGCCGTCATAGCCGTTAATCCCGTCGCCTTTTATCATTTTGAACGCGAACCGAGCGTCATCGTCTACTGATGCTGTTGAGTAGTGGTATTCGTGACCGCGAAGCACTT
>JAJRBK010000050.1 GCA_028679495.1 Methanobacteriota archaeon | reverse complement strand
TGCGTCGACCGTAACCAAGCAACGGACGCACGTAGTTGATACCAAGGCGGTCCTCCAAGCTCCGTGCTTCTCCTGTGCTCAGGCGGGGCGCCTTATCATCACGTCGGGTTCCGTCGGCGATCGACTCGTACTGCGTTGCTGCATGCTCAATTGCGATTTCGTGAATGAGGTTGATGCCGTTGTTCGGGTATCCATCTCTCATCATTACGTCAATCGCCTGCATCGCGTGCGCCTCCTCTAGCTCGATCGCTTTGTGTGAAAATCCAAGCGTGCGCGCGCTTGAGGACGCGTCATTAGATGTGGTACCAAAGGATACTGAAACGAGCTCGACCCTAGCAAATGGGCTCAGTAGCAAAGCTGCAAGTGAACTATCCTTACCGCCGCTAAACAAAACCCCAACCTTCATCGCCGACGGATTCTTATTTCTTGTTTTTTGGGGGTTATCTGTTTGAGCAGTTTCTTGAGCTGCTCATCGGTTATCTGTCCAGCGAGTCTTCCACTTTGATATAACGCGATGAGTTGCGACTCGACAGATTCTGCAAAGTCAGGCCGCGTGAGCCGAATGCTGTTAAGGCGTTCTCGTGCCTCAGGTGTCAGTATTTGCCTGAGCAAGGCGTTTTTTCGTGCGCGCGCTTCTTCAATCTCGTCGCTTGATTGCTGCAGTCCCGCTTGCTGCGCCTGCAGTTGCTCTAGGCGCCTTCTTCGTATTTGCTCAAGCTCATCGTCCATTCGTCTTCCTCGCTTCCTTTCATTAACGCTGAACTATCTCGCGCGCGGTGTTATCGAGAAAAGATCTCCCTAAAGACGATACTTCTCGCCCTTTTTTCGTCGTTCTTACAAATCCAGCTGCTTCAAGCTGCTGCATAGCTTTTCTTATGATCGAACCACTGCCTCTTACAAATCGTTCCGGTCTTGACGAGTTATCGGTTTTACCGCCATACACGGACCGAAGACGCTGCGTGCCGACGGGGCCATCGATCGCGATTCTTCTGAACAACGAAGCACATCGCACATACCACCAGTCATCCCTGAGCGGCGGGTTCTCTTTATGCACTCCCGTCTTGACCCAAGACGACCACTTAGGAGGCGCAAAGCGCTCGTCATTCTTCAACTTCATTGCCGTAAGTTCAATTAATTCGCCAGCGGGAACATCATACAAAGTTGTCATTTAACCTACCGATTGCTTTTTTCTTCGAAAATCACGCTTTATTTAAGTCTTTTTGACTTATATTATTTTCTCTGAGAGGTAGGTCGTGAAGCAACCTCTTTTCTTTTCCGGTATGGCGATCGATAGACGGCCGTATATCCCTTAAGTTCGATCAGTGGGGCTCCTGACTGTCTTTCAAGCTGCTCCGCGATGTCATGACGATTCATCGGTGAAAGTAATGCGCTCCGGAGTATTCTCACCTTAACAAACTTGTTGATTTTTAGCTGTTGTTTTAGCTCACGCACCACAGAGTCGTTAATACCGTTTTTGCCGATCCATATCCTTGGCGTAAGCTTTATAGCGGCCGCTTTATTCTTTTTAGCTTTGTTCCTGTTTATAATTCGTTGTGACATAGTCGTTAGTAACGTCGTAAACAATAACATCTCAGACACGTGATGACTGTTCGCTTATCCTTTATGCGCACACGTGCGTTTGCCCCATAAACAAAGAATGCCCCGCAGCTTCGACAAAAACGCGTTTTATACCGTTTGCCAAGCTTGAACCGGTATTTCATCGCGAGACGCCGTGCATGGTGGATGTATCGATCGCTTCGAGCACTGTCCGTCGCGAATTCTTCATTTGCAAGATCAAACAGCCTGTCTATGCGCTGCGTAACAATATCTGCGATACCCTTCTTTGTTCGATGGTGTCTCGGCATCTCTTTTATCTGACAAAGGATTAATACAGTGACGATCAAAGTAGTGTGCATCCTGCACCGATGGTCTAGTGGCTATGACTTGGGCCTTCCAACACGTTGAAGAAAGCCCACAACCCGGGTTCGAATCCCGGTCGGTGCATCAACACTCGTCGTTGTGCTGCGTGCTATATTATAACATGCGTGAAACCGCCACGACTTGGACGCTTTCCACTTCGTCTAAGCTTGATATAGCCTCCTCCAAAGCTTCGCTTCCTCCCTCTTTATCTTCAACAATGAACGTGATTAACAGCGCTTTTAATCCAAAAGCGATCGGCTGAACCTCGCAGGCATACATACGACCGTTACGTAAAACCACCGACTCAATGCGACCGCTTAGCTTCTTCAGATCGACCTCTGGCGTATCTGGCATTACCTTGACCTGGACTGCGACTTCGCCCACGTTATGGACCTCCAAACCCGCAGGTACACCGATATGGATTGCTTAGCTTTTTGCACTTCTTGCATCGCGTTATAGTCGATCCGCACACAGGACACGGGTATGATATACTGCTTCCTTTTGCGAGCCGTGCGCCGCAAGAAATACACATTTCTTTCATAATGCTCTCTCTTTCGTTGCTTGCGTATCAGCTAGCACAGTGATCGCAAGTCCTTTTTCTGTATTTTAATAACGCAAAGACGCTATATGTAGTTATTCTCTGCCGTGAATGGTCGTGCCTATCGTTGGTACTCCGTTGAGCGCATCAAGCAGCCGGTCATAGTAGCTGCCGTTAACAACTACGCACTTCATGCCGTATAACTCTAAGAGTGACGGACAAAAAGCATCGATACACGTTTGTCCGATGATCGCTCGAGCGTTCATCGCCGCAAGGAAATGCCCATCGATAAAGATGCCATCGACGTTGGTTGCCACGACGAGATCTGCACTCAGCCGGTGAGCGATCCATGCGGCGATGGAATCAGACGTGACGTCCCACGAATGTGGAAGGGGGTCATTCGCAAATACTTCATCAAAAGGCAATAGCACCGACACGCCACTTATGTCGACGTCGATCGTTGTTGTGATACGCGCCCCTGCAGCTGATAAGAACCAGCCATACTGGTTCATTGCTAAAATTGCCATCCAGTGTGCTGTTGTGTCGTTTAGTACGTTTCGATACAGGCGGACCGCATCTGCAAACGGACCGCCGCCTGGCACGATGAGGCAGTCAACATTTGCTTCGACGAGTGTGCGCACTAAATCGAGCGCGACTGAAATGAGACTCCCTCCCACCTTAAGCACTGCTCGCATGCGATGAAAGCCCCCGTTTCTAATCCGTCGCTCAAACAGCCTCTGTCTTGAGTGCCTGTTGTAAGAGCTGCGCTGTTGCATATGCAGGAAAAACCTCAGCAACGTGCTTGCTGAACAGATGTGAGAGCGGGCAACACTCGAGGCCTCGTGCTGCAGCAGCTTGCGCGATGATAAACTCGCCAAGTCCCGCCCCTACGACGAGGTTCAAACCGTGCTCTATCGCGTGCTTGGCAAGCGCGCTTGCGAGCATGCTAACCTGAGTTCGCTCAACTGCGCGAGCGATGTGAAAGATGTTTTCTTTGCCGAGCTCATCCACATCGCACAGGAGCATTCTTGCTATTCGTTGCATACAGGCTTCTGTATCACGCGGACCACCATCAGGCGTGTCACAAGTGTACTGTGCCTCAGAGATGTTGCCAAGGAATCGATGAACATCTGCTGTTATCGCATACAGCTCGGAAGACAGGCGATATCGCCTGCCTTTGAGACTTATCGTACTCAAGAGTGCAGCGAGGTTAGTTCGTAGAACGCCCATATAGATGAGTTCATCCCTACAGAGGCGCTGAAAATCAGTCGCTGATGCCAGTGATTTTCCACCCTTAATTGGAATTACGTCACACGTCGTGCTCCCGACGTCTGCAAATATACAATCATGAATCTTGTCTCCTAAGAAGGCTGCTGATGCGGCCCAATTTGAAGCTGCGAACATGTTCCACCGCGTATCATCTATGGTTTGTAAGAATTTTCCCTCAATACTGAAGAAGTACGGTTGTGCAAAAACAGAACGCACGCAAGATGCGACACAATGGACGCCGTCCCTCTTGGTCTTAAACGCATCAGCGAGCTCGGCCGTCATAACGACTCCCACGTTCGTCGGGTCAAATTCTTCTTTAATTAATCGTAAAAGGTCGGTAAGACTATTCTCTTTCCATAGAGGAAGATAATAACTGTCTGTTTTGCCACTCGTTGATGCGACCTTGGTGTTGGCTCCTCCTATGTCAATTCCTA
>JAJRBK010000049.1 GCA_028679495.1 Methanobacteriota archaeon | reverse complement strand
CCGACTCCGACGGTAACCCCAACGCCGACTCCGACGGTAACCCCAACGCCGACTCCGACGGTAACCCCAACGCCGACTCCGACGGTAACCCCAACGCCGACTCCGACGGTAACCCCAACGCTTATGCCTACGGCAAGTACATCGCCTGCTTCAGCCACTTCTTCCAATCAAACCAATCAAGGCGGCGTCAACCAGACGCTGTTGGGAGCGGGCATAATAGGCGTTATAGCAGTAGCGCTAATGATCGGATTCTATTATACAACCAGGAGGATGTAGTCGATGCAGCGGCAACAAGATTGGCGTACTGAGATCGATAAGCACGATGTGTATAACCGAATCCTAGAGCTGGACCTTCAAAAGATGGAGAAGCGCCATGAGAGGCACATATGGCACATTAAATCTATGTGGGGTGGGGTTGCTGGGCTTCTCATTGCCGTTTATCTCACAATTACTGCACAGTACCTTAATGGGAACGCACTTTTTGTCAGAAATAATAATTACCTGCTGATCGCAGGAGTACTTCTCCTATCTATAGCGCTTTGTTATGGCCTTATGTGGACAGGAGTGATTCGCGAGTACAAGAAGTTCGAGCGTGTGATAAACAACAAGATCAAGTACTACGAAAAATCACTCCAGCCCCCATAAAAGCTCGGGTGAAGCGTGAAGTCATTCAGAGTCTTTTATTTGATTCCCACGTGTCCTGGTCTTCATACGTGATCTCGTGGTACTCAGGATTTTCATCCTCCCTCCCTTCATACCCCCTTCGACCATACTCCCGAGTGACGTGCTCTTGTCGATGGTTATTTGGGCTATAGTGAACAAGGGACGCCCCTCTGATCAATACGAACCCGATAATGATGAGGAGTAACGCGAAGAGTACGAGCACCGGAATCTGGAGAGCGCTTAACAAAAAGTCTAGTATGCCAAGCTGGGAGAGAAGCACAAAAATGCCGGCGATGATTAAGAGCGCACCTAAAAAGTACACCAGAAAAGCCCCTAGTCTCGTGAAACGTCCTCCCGCACTCCCTTTAACACGTGTTGCATCAGTTGTATGACCTCTCTTAGGCCCTTGATCTTTACAGGCCCAATTATGCTTTCGAGCAGTAAGGAATGGCCCTGACGACCAACAACAACCATAGACTTACCTTGATAGCGTATGTCAACCGTCAGGCCCTCATTATCGAGCTCACGGGCGATGGAGCTCAGCTCAGAGACGCTTTTGAGGGCGGAAGAAATATCGCCGATCATTGTTCATTCATCGCTCGACATGAATACGCTTCTGAACTGTTGAACGAGGCTCCCCACATTGTCAGGTTCGAGTATGTCAATTGAGATGACGGTGCCTTCATCTTCAACTTGCATTTGAACGGTCGGCACACTGCGAACCTTTAATACGAGTTTTGTATCATTTTGGTCGATGATCTGCAAATAATCCTTGCTTGATCGTATGATCTGAGTCAATGTATCCATTACCGATTCTGGTATCATTCCATCTGACACGATTTTCACCATCTTTATATTAATCCAACTAGATATAGACTAGCGTTTCGGGTTAAAAACATTACGTGCTAACTGCTCTTTACAGCGCCGCCATGCCTGCCACTACATTCTTGTTTTATCGTACGTTCCTTCCTGCTTTATCCGAATTAGATGACGCTGTGGTCTTATCTTTCGATAATAAGACGTTTCTTCGGGTGTACGGCACTAACGTGCAGGGTATGCCTGAACATTTCATACATAGCGGCAACTTCTTCGCGTTGCCGTACTCTAAAAGACCTGAACTGCGAACGAAGGAGAGAATATTGGCGCTGCAAGAACGGTTGGTTAATGCAAAAACAAACGGCCTGATGACGCTTAACGTGCCTGTCAGCTATGGCCTTAAAACGCCGATCTGGCAGTATGACACGAAGGATCGTCTCAGAGCACTCGAAGAGGGCTTAAAAGCTGCCCTCTGGGCGAAAGAGAACGCAAAACATCCCGATTTACTATACGCAGGATTCGAGATCGGCACATACGACGATGCGATGTACATATTTAACAAGGCATCGGACGTGGGCCTGACACGGTTTGCAGCAGGATTTGGCCTGTTTTCCCGTTTTATACAATTTCGTAACGAGGACAAATTAAAGCAATTTGAGGTTCTTGCTGCGTTCAACGACGTACTAAACGAGCGTGGCACTATCGAATTTCACGTTTCAGGAGGAAGTGCGCTGAACATACTAGAGCTTCTCGCCTACGCAAACGTCTCTTCAGCAGACGGCTCGAGTGCGGTTCTTGCTGGTCTTGCATATGGCTCCGTTTTAACCGCTTCAGGCAGATCAATACGAGCCAATAAGCTGAAAGAATGGAGGTGCGATTGTGGTTTCTGCTCAGAAATGGATAAACATGCAGCGCTCAAACAGCTTAAATCATCACCTGAAGCACGGGTGAGACATAACATACGTCTCGTGCGTCTTTCAGAAGCGAGAATAAACGAGGCACTACGCGAGAACGCAATGGCTGAGCTTACGGAGCGGCGATTGCTAGAATACAATAAAAAGGAGCTATGGCTATGCTATGCTATGATAAGAAAGAGCAAATCTCGGACGTGAAACCGTGCTTAAAGCTGTGATGTTTGACTGGGATGGGACTCTTTATAACTCAGTGGTTCCCACCTACAAGAGCTATCTTGATGTCATGCGTGCTTTTGATATCCCGCAGGCAAGCCTGCAGGAGTTCCGAGAGAAGAGTCGTCCGAATTATCATGATTACTACCTGTACTTAGGTATACAAGAAGCGGATTGGCATACCGCTGACGCAATATGGATGGACTGCTACACACGACATCGCAAGGAGTGCACGCTATTTGATGGCACGATTGAAGTGTTACAAGGGCTTAGCGAAACCAACGTAAAGATCGGGCTCGTTTCAAGTGGCTCAAGAGATCGCGTGGCGAGAGAGACTGGCGAAGAAGGTGTTGCACCGTATTTTGATATCATGTTATTCGGCGACGATGTGAAATTTGAACACGCGAAACCAGAGCCCCACACCCTTCTTATGGCAATAGAACGTGCTCATGTGCCCGCCTCAGAAGTGCTCTACGTCGGAGACATGGCTGAGGACGTCCTGATGGGAAAAAAAGCGGGGACAAAGACCGCTGCAGTGCTTTGCGGCTTTGCCACTCGGCAAGCATTGGTCGACGCTCGTCCTGACTTCGTCTTAGACGATGTCAGCTGCCTGCCTGAGATTATAAAAAAGGTGTGAAGAGGGTCACTCCGTCACTCGACATTAATGTGTGACGTCTCTTCTTTCGGCTCAACACGCTTGAGTTTGACCTCAAGCACACCGTTTCTATAGGTTGCCTTAGCGCTGCGGGGATCGACCTTCACAGGGAGCTCGACACGCTCTGAATAGTTTCTAAAATCATTATGAGCCCCGATATCGAGCCTGTTCTCCGTTGCGTCAAGGTGAATATCGGTTCGATCAACTCCCGGTATTTCAGCGATGACGTGTACTTCATCGTTCGTTTCAATCACGTCGATCAAGGGCTTCCGTTCCTCTTCTCGCTTAATGCCTTTCCCATACGGCTGAATATTTCCGAACTCTCGCACCTCAGGAGCTTCTCCAGGACGCTGAGTCATGGAGAAGCCATAGATGAAGGGCTCAGATTCTCTGCCTTCTTGCAGGTTCTGAAACATCTGTTCGATGATTTCCTCAAAGTCCTGCCCGAAGAAATCATCGAAGAAACCTCGTCGCCTTCTTACCATTCTTTCCCTCCTATCCACTTTCTGCTTTTTTACGTGCTATCTATGCATAGCCTGCGTATTCAGGCTTAACCTTCTTTTCCTCTGGTACTTCCTCTTCTGTGACCGAGAACCGCGCAAACTCATTCGCAATCTTCTCGTACTGATGGAGCAGATCGCGCGACGCAGTCGGCTTTACACGGTTTATGGCTGCATACAGCTGTGCCTTAGTGATCTTTATCGATGCCACGCCTTCGCTTACCTGATCAGCGGTCATATCGCTGCGTATAAAATCTCTGAGTGCTAGCATTGCTGCTTCTCTGCAAATGGCCTCGATATCAGCACCAACATACCCCTCGGTCTCTGCAGCAAGTTGCTCGATGTCAACGTCGTCTGCTACCGGTTTCCCTCTAAGATGGATGGCGAATATCTGCGCCCGACTCGACGCGTTCGGTGGAGGAATGTAGACGAGTCTATCAAGCCGTCCAGGTCGAAGGAGCGCAATGTCCACCATATCCGGACGGTTCGTCGCCCCAACAACGACAACGTCTTTTAGTTCCTCGAGACCATCGAGCTCTGTGAGAAGTTGGCTCACCACCCGCTCGGTCACGTGAGAATCAGAGCTTGCCCCTCTCGTGGGTGCGATTGCATCAATCTCATCGAAGAGAATAATGGTGGGCGAAACTTGCTTAGCTCGTCTAAACGTCTCACGCACGCCTTTTTCCGATTCACCGACCCATTTGCTGAGCAATTCAGGTCCTTTGATGCTGATGAAGTTCGCCTCACTTTCAGTTGCGACCGCCTTTGCCAGCAGCGTCTTGCCTGTTCCAGGAGGCCCGAAGAGCAATACGCCCTTTGGCGGGTTGGTGTTAATTATGCTGAAGGCTTCGGAGAATTTTATCGGCCATTCAACCGCTTCCCTGAGCTCTTGTTTAGCTGCCTCAAGACCCCCTATGTCATCCCACTTGACGTTCGGAGCCTCGATAAAGACCTCTCTTAGTGCTGAGGGCTCTATATTTTTCAGAACGTCGTTAAAGTCATCTGCAGTGACCTGAAGCTTATCGAGTACCTCTTGTGGGATCTCTTGCTCGAGATCAATCTCAGGGAGTATCTTTCGCAGGGCATGCATTGCCGCTTCCTTACCTAGCGCGGCAAGGTCGGCACCGACAAAGCCGTG
>JAJRBK010000048.1 GCA_028679495.1 Methanobacteriota archaeon | reverse complement strand
GCAAGCGTGATCACCGTGCTGTATTGATTAAGCCTGAGTGAGGAAGCTTGCAGAGCGAGTTCTTTTATTGAAAGAGGGGTCGTTTCCCTCCGATTAAACTTAGTGCAATCGGGAGCATATACTACGTCATCAGGCAGGAAAAACCCGTACTTCGGTGAAAGGAGACACCACGATGAGGGATAAAACGTCACTGCATAATCGACGCTTTTTCGCGTAAACGATCCAACGTAGATTTCCCGCGCTTTCTGTGGCCCACAGCAAGGGAGCGTATCCCATATCTTTTTCTTGCCGCTTGCAACAACGTATAATGTATTCAATGCGATTATACATCAGTTTATCAGACGATCATCCTTACGCTTGGTAAGATCACGTCACAGTACCAGTTGTTTTTGGAAGTACGGCCGCAAACTAACGCGATGATGGGTGGAGAGACGCGAAAGCTGGTGTAGCGACAAGTTAACATAGCTCAATTGAGTGCTATGATACTATCTATCGATCGATGTTTTGCAGTGAGAGTGCTCCTTCGCTGCTAAATATCGAGTAGACATGAGAACTGAATATCATGTGAAATTCCATACAAGGAGATCAGGAAATGATTAAGGAGATCACCGCAAAGGAACTTGATATCGAGGGCTTCATCAATGAGAAGATCACGGAGATCAAGGAGATAGTCGGAGATGGAATGGCGATCAACGCCCTTTCGGGAGGAGTTGATTCGTCCACGGTCACGATGCTCGGACATCGTGCTCTGGGAAACCGCCTTAAGACCGTGTTCGTTGACAATGGCATTATGCGTCAGGGGGAAGCGGGACGGGTGGTAGATCTTTTCAGAGATCTCGGTGTCAAGGTTGAGGTAATCGATGCCCGGGAGGATTTCTTCTCAGCATTCAAGGGAATCACTGACCCGGAAGAGAAGCGTGAGGCCGTGACTCAGACCTTCTACCGGGACGTATTCGGGCATATAATCAAGGAAAGCGGTGCGAAATACCTCCTCCAGGGAACCATCTTGACCGACGTCGATGAGACCATCGCGGGGATCAAGCGGCAACACAACGTCTTCGAGCAACTCGGAATAGACCCAGAAGAGGCTTTCGGCTACCGCATTATCGAGCCGCTTATTCAGCTTCGTAAAGACGGTGTCAGGATCATAGGCAAGGCTCTCGGCCTTCCTCCAGAAATTTTCAAACGTATACCGTTTCCAGGGCCGGCGCTGGCGGCACGCGTAATAGGAGAAGTAACCCCGGAGCGCATCGAGACGGTCCGAAAGGCGACTGCTGTCGTTGAGGAGTTGTTAAAAGACACCGGCGCGTTTCAGTACATGGCGATCCTTCACCAAGACCGTGTCACCGGCATGCGCGACGGCAAGCGTGACTTCGGACAGCAGATCGAGGTTCGCTGCTGGGATAGCGTCGACGCGCGTGCTGCGACACCAACCCGACTTTCCTTTGAAGTCCTAGAAAAGGTTGCCGGGGAGCTTATCCGCTCTGTGCCCGGCATTGTTAGCGTCACGTACAATATTGCCCCCAAACCCCCCTCAACGATCGAGGTCGTCTAATATCTGTTGATTATTTGGAGGGGTAATGGCCCTAATTGAGACCGTAGAAAGCAGTAGCGGGACACGGTTCAACAGTAAGACCGTGCAGGAGATTATCAGCACAGCGATATCTGTCCTCTTCTCAGTGGAACAGTTCTCCGATAGAAGACATTATATCAGCGTGTATCAGCGCGATTAACACTAATATCAAGCTCCTGAAGCTTGATGGACCGGCCAACTTGTACGACACTGAAAACCGTGTTTTATGCTGGTTATCTCACATCCATCTTTGAGACGTTGTGGAAGCAAGCAATCCCGGAAGAAGAGCGGATACACGAGTTATTATAGCAAGGGCCCCCGCAAGCCGACCAACGCCCATAATACATGGCTGCGCTGAATAACCGTCCTCTTTTTTAAAAGGCCAAGTAACGCCTCTTTGTTAGGCACCTATTTATACGCCTGCCTTAATACTCACTCGCTATGCCGTCTGGAACAATTGTCACCAGCGTTGAAGACGTCGTAGCAGTGGTTTCAGGGATATTTGAATCATCACAGCGTGAGATTGTCCTCCTCACTCCCCCTTCCTTGTTATCCATCGCCGGCACCTATCACACCGTGGAGCGCGCCAAGCAGTTCATACAAAACGGCGGGGTGCTCAGAGGCATTACGACGATATCGCCCGCGAACGTTGAAGAGGTGCGCATGCGACTGGATATCGGCGTAGACCTGCGGCATAGCGACCAACCCCACGAACTCTACGTGTTCGTCGGCGACAGGCAGCGCAGCATCAGCGGGATAAACATCGGCATCGACGAGTATACGCTTGCTACCCCTGTCACGGCCTTCTGGTCAGAGAGTCCTGCCTACGCGGAGTACCTCCTCGTCTCCTTTGAGAACGCGTGGGCAGAGGCGGTGCCTGCAGAAGAGCGGATACAAGAGCTATTAAGCGATGGCGTTTGAGGAGAGTAGAGGGATTAGGAAGTCCGAGGACGACTTCATCACCCGCCTTATGGGCTTCGGCCTGACCGAGAAGGAGGCACAGTGCTACTTTCACCTCTTAAAGTACGGCCCCAAGACCCCGTCACCGCTTGCCAAGGCGCTCCACACGTACCGTGAGGACATGCACCGCACGCTCAACAGCCTCATCGACAAGGGCATGGTCCGCCCCTCGCTCACCTCACCGACCATATATGCCGCCGTGGAACTTGAGTCTGCCCTCGAGTCTGCACTCAAAAAGCACGAGAGCGAGCTCCATGAGATGGAAATGAGAAAGCAGGAGCTCGAGGAACTCTCCCGGCAGCAGCAGTTAAAGCCCCCTGAAGAGTCGAGCACGTTTAAGATTATTAAGAGCCTAAAGGAACTTCTTGGGATTATGATACCTCTTCTATCATCTGTAGGGGAGGAGTGGCTGAGTATCACTCCCAGTTCCGCAGTAATCATTGCCTCTCAGTTCGGCTTCAGCCCATTCATAAAAGAATTTATCGAGCGTAGAGGAACGGCACGCGCTATCATTAATATTACCGCCCGATCACAGAGATGATCCGCGAACTCCTTGATGTTGGGGTAGAGATACGTCATGCTGACCAGCTAGGCATTTTGTTCACGGTGTTTGACAGAAGAGTCGCAATAAGTGCAATTCATACAGAAATCACCCGCTTTTCGCTTGATGAGCCTATGGCAGCACTTTACACCGACGACCCAGTATATGCTAATTATCTTCTTTCCACTTTCGAGATACTATGGGAGCAGTCAACCGATGCAGAAGAGCGGATACATGAGTTAATTCGACAAGGTCCTCTACCGGCTGACCAATAATGACATTATCGCACGGCTAAGTGCCTAACAATAGCATCTCTTAGCGCGAAAGGCTGAGTGACATCACACTTTCATGCAGCAACTCCGGAAGTTTACTCCAAAGGCTAACGTTCACGCTTACGACTCATTTATCGTAAATCTGTCAGCTTAGAAAAAGGGGAGTGAACTGTGATGTTAGCTTGGTTATTCTCGACTTTTTCGGGCTCCTGTTCGATCAGTTGAGCAGGATACTACTAGGAATACAACTTTTCTTGGGCTTCCCAATAATGGGATAGTCTCCTGGCAGCGGTCTTATTTTACCTTATCAGGAGCCGGTCTTTTTTGTTACCGTCAGCGTTCGGTTTACTAATTAATGCCACCACATGCGAATGACGTCTGTAAGCATTTCGGAACTGTCCAGCGCTGCCGGATAATAGTCACAACTATCGACTTTGAGGTGCACTTGCTGATCCGCAGACGGCTTTTTAAGCGGGCGATCTTTCTTATTGACTACGTATATCGCAACGCTGTACTCACGAGCTGGGATAAACCACGCATTTGGGTAGAGTCGCGTAAGCAGTTTAGTCGTCTCCGTTCCGTCGAATTCATTGTATGACGGTATGATGTCGGGAACAATAGCGCGTAACTGTTTAGCGGTGTACAATGAATCACTCCAGAATATAAGCGCGCGATGTATCGGATTCGCTCCGGGCTGCGTGTCGATACACGCCTCGTTTTTATCCGCATATGCTTCTCTAAACTGTGCTATGTCCGCGTCGGTTGGTGGTGGAGTGTGTGCATATGTTAACGCGCTGTCTCGGATCCTGTTATACTCATCCGGATCTTCGATGCGACCCTCTCGGAACGCTTCAGGTATCATGATTCCTCACCATTAACGTGTGCGCTGGACTTTATACGTTTGACGTATTAAGACACTTTACAAAACTTCATTGTAATATTTTGAGGAGTCGCTATGACCGCTCCGTCGTTCTCAAAAAAGGAATTAACGGACACGCTGACGGTATCGTTTCCAGAACGTCAACGGTCGCTTTTCTCAACGTAGTGCGAACACTCCTTCTTGCATTTGACTATATCCATAGGAACGCCGGTCATGTACCACGCGCACGTAGGACGGTCGGAATCAGTACGGTATGCATCGCGCTCACGTGTGCACCGGTGGTATATGAAGACGCACTCGTTACACGGCGCCGGAACGATACCGGAACCCCCCACACACCTACCGTAGTCGGTCATTTGTGTGCTTGTTATTCGCCTTCGCCAGTATGCGAGGTCGCATCCGGTAGAGTGTCGAGTTCGTCTCGAAGCTCGTGCATTACGTCCCGTACATCGATGATGCGTTCTCGTATAGCGCCGGAATACACGTCTTTATATTCGCTTAAATATCGGTCTATCTCACTTATCGCGTCGGATACTACATCGCTTATCATTTTAACCGCTTGCAAACATGCTATAATCGGTCATCTTTCGCCTCGGTTTCGCTTACTGCAACAACTCGCGTAAATCTTTTCGTGGTTCATTAGCATCTGATGTTCACTCTTCCCGCTGCTGCTCGAGTAAAAGGCATACAGCAGGCCAGCATAAAAAGGCAGTGTTTCACAGCGGCGTTAACGCATCCGCTCTATATTGTACGTTTGACGTTCTCGCTTTTTTAATGCAAAGAGGAGGAACGCCGTTTGCCCCCTTAATTGAGCGGTGTCTTGTAGTCAGTCGGAAAATTGCAGATCGTATTTGTAGACAAGCCATGAGTTGACGGCTTCATTGTAATAGTAAGTAACGTGCAGGTAGTTGAGCGACGTTGTTCCTTGCCACCGTTCAACAAAGAGATCTGACTTAAGATTGCTGCTGCTAAACACCATTGACATATAGCCCTCACTCTTTGCAGCATCCACAATATCCGTGTAGATCTTCGCCGCGTCGCTTTGTGTTTGCACGTGTTCAAACGACATTGTGGCTGGATATTGTGATGAAGCATTGCGTACCACGCCAACATAAAGATCGTTACCGCGGTCGCTTTTCATCTTGTGAAACGGCTTCTCGACAATACGATCCCCCCACGCTTTGTTGTAGTAATCGCTGTAGTCATTCGCGCCTGCAACGAACACAGTTATCAATGCAGCTACCGATAAAGAAGCAATAATAACGATTATAGCGGCAACCGTTACTTTCTTTACCATAACTTGTGCCTTCTTTTGCCGTCTATTTCAAAATAAGTCGTGGACAAAGAAGATCAAATCATCTTAAACCTTTGCTTTTGCTAACGAAATGACCGCTTTTTTACACAAAGAGCGAAGGAAGGCCGTTTGCTCCCTCGCTTTCGGTAACAAGGCGACCGATAATTAAGTGGATAATTGACTCAGTTTCATATGATACAAGCAGTTTCAATGATCCTGCTCAAGTCCGGGCCGTCATAGCTTCACAAGACGTAATACGGCAAATCACAGCAAACTTTATGTAAAAATCGCATTATATCTTACAGAATATTAACCCGGCGGCTGGCACAGTGCTGCTACCGCTAGAAAGGAGGTCTATAACCATGAAACGAACACTTGTTATTGTGACGCTCTGCCTGCTCCTAGCAGCAACAGTAGGCACGACCGCGGTCGTCGCCAAGCAGGCGGACAGCACTTCTCAGGCGGGCACAACGCCGGTCTATCAGTTTGATGTGAGCCCCAGCGGTAAGATCGTCATCATCATGCCGGACACGGGAGATAAGCCCACGTATGTCTATAGTGGGGAGGGGTTCGTGCCGGGTGAGACGTACATCCTGCAATTTCACATAACAGGCGTGACAGGCGCAGCGCCAATCGGATCGGGCGTCGCAAGCCCAGAGGGAGTAGTTGTCATCGTGGGAACGATTGACAGTGAACTCGTTCAGAACAAGATCATGCAGAATGAAGGCGACTTCCTCATAGGGCAGCACGTGCTTTAATCTTCATAACGCCAGAGGACTCACTAATGTGGTTACAGTGAGGGGGCGTTTCCGCGCTTCCTTTCCTTCCTTCTTTTGGGGGTGATCACACATGGGGTAGCGCATCGTAGCGACGCAATAACGCAGCGAAACATCACTCGTGCGGCAAGATGATAAGGCACGTGCTGCAAGGGAAAAAGGCGTCTCGTGTGCCCGTAGACTTCGCAGCACAAATGGTGAGAAAGCACGAAAAGCACGAAAAGCTAGGAACATAGCCTCGTATACACGGCAAGCACGTATAATGTGCGAGGCTGTCACAGAGAACATGGTAGTAATTATTGAGGAGGAGTCATTTTGTCTGAGCAACAACAAACACCTAAACCTGACTCAGCGCTTAAGCGCCTAGATATGATGGTCGGCACTTGGGATTTGAAGGGTCGTACGGTTGACTCTAAAGTTGACAACGTATTCGCACGAAATACATTTGAATGGCTCCCGGGCGGATTCTTCTTGAAAAGCATCTTCGATGGCACATTTTTATGAGCAAAAATCTGGCTTGGAACTCATTGGCTACGACATTCAAAGGAATGTCTTCCCTTCAACTGACTTTTCCAATCTAGTGGTGTTTCCAATTCCGTATCGCTATGAGGTTAAGGGCAGACGTAGAGATCACTACGGGTTTTGGGGTAGGATCCACGATGACAGGCAAAATCAGTGAGGATGGCAATAGCTTTACAGGAGGATGGACACCGAAAAAAAGCAAGGAATCTCCTGAAAATCCGCCGTATGACTTCGTATTAACCCGGCTAAAGAAGACCACTTCTTCTCTTCAATCGGGAAACAAGTAAAAGAGTAGTAGTATGTCACAAGTGGTCATTTCAAAAGACGGCACCCGCATCGCTTTTGAGAGGAGAGGAAAGGGAACACCGGTCATCCTAGTAGACGGCTCCATGAGTTCTCGTGCCTTTGGTCCAATGAGACCGTTGGCTGCCGAGCTCTCAAAACACTTCACTGTCTACGCGTACGACCGCCGCGGCCGCGGGGAAAGCACCGACACCCATCCCTACGCGGCTGAACGGGAGATCGAAGACATTGATGCACTTATCGTGGAGGCGGGAGGCTCAGGGTATCTGTTTGGAATTTCCTCTGGAGCCGTGTTGGCATTAAAGGCAGCCGCTAGACTTGGTACTGCCAAAGTCCTGAAGTTGGCGGTTTATGAGCCGCCGTTCAACTCCGATGATGACAAAGCTAAGGAGGACTTTGCTCGGTTCACCAGACACATGGCTGAACTGCTTAAAGCTGATAGAAGAGGTGATGCGGTCGCCTTCTTTTTATCTGACATCTTGCCACCCAAGGGGCTGGAAGAAATGCGGCGCTCGCCTGAATGGCTTATTATGGAAGAATTGGCGCCTACTTTAGCATACGACAATGCCGTCATGGGCGATGGCTCAGTGCCAGCCGAAGCCGCCAAATATGCGACCATGTCCACGTTGATCATAGATGGCAGCGAGAGCCTAGCTTTCTTGCGTGAAGCGGCTGGATTTCTCGCTAAGGCCATGCCCCACGCAGAAAGGAAAACCCTCGAAGGCCAAACACACAATCCTTCGCCCGAGGTACTTGCTCCCGCGCTCGCGTCATTTTATAATGCGTAAGCTGATGACGGGGGTGGTAATGGGTAAGATTCTACACGCTCGATGGATTAGTTGGAACAGCGACTCTGAGGAACATC
>JAJRBK010000047.1 GCA_028679495.1 Methanobacteriota archaeon | reverse complement strand
ATGACGGGCGACCGGATGTCGCGAGGGTCACGCACCTCTTCGGGCATCGATACGCCTGCCGCCTCGAGCCATTGTCGTGTTCGCGCCCGATCGGATTCCCAGTGAAGCACGTGACGGTTGCCAAACGTCGGCACCGGCAAATCGAGAAAATTGTCCGCTCCAAGGTATTCCACAAACGACCCGTGGGGGACAAGTATTGTATTTCTCGCGCGCAGTTGGGGGGCAAGGTCGAGGATGTCCTGATGGGTGCGCACGATCAAGAATGTATCGGGCTTGGCCTTCGGATATGCATCATAATACTTTGGTATCTCCCCGACAGCAATGCCAAGCGTCTTGAATCCCTCTTGGTGCGCGCCAAAAAAAATTTGGAGGCTCGTATGGGAGCACAAGGTTGCAATGGTGACGTCGTCCCATCGATAATCATCAATCGCACGCTTTACGTTCTGGATGAGCATCACCCGTTGCTTTTGTACGGCGAGGTGTACAGCCACCGCGACCGGCGCTGCCCGTCTTATGCGCTTTTCTCGAGCCTTTTAAGAATTCCGCGTCCGGCTATGACGCCAGTTGCAGCGGCGTTTATGATATCGCGCGATAATCCAGTGCCGTCTCCTGCAGCATAGAGCCCGCGTATGTTCGTTGCCAACTCTCTCGAGACTTGCACTTCCATCGCATAGAATTTCACCTCAGGAGCATATAGAAGGGTGGAATCAGCAGCAACGCCAGGAATAACCTCATTAAGCTTCTCAAGTCCTTCAATGATATTCATGATGATGCGGTGGGGCATCGCCATTGAAATATCTCCGGGCGTCACGTCCTCGAGTGTGTTTTTCACGGGATTCCGTCGTATGCGGCTCCACGTTGAGCGTTGTCCACGACGCAGGTCTCCCATGCGCTGGAGAATAGGATTGCCACCTCCGATAGTTGTCGCAAGCTTTGAAACGGATTTACCGTACCTAGTCGTATCCTCAAGCGGTTCGGTCAGCTCGGTGCGCACGAGGAACGCGAAGTTGGTGTTCTCTGATTGCTTGCTCTTAAGCGAATGCCCATTTGTGCCGATGAAGCCCTCATATCGCTCCTTGACGACATAGCCGTGTTCGTTTGTGCAAAAGGTGCGCACAAAGTCGTCGTAACGCTTTGTGCGTATATGGAACTTGGGATCGTGATTGATCTTTGTCACAGGGTCCATGATGATCGACGGCACCTCGACACGAACGCCAATGTCGATGGCGCCGTGTTTGGCGCTGATGCCGTGGCGCTTCACAAGAGTATTGACCCACTCCCCTCCGATGCGTCCTGGACAGAGCAGCGTGTAGTGCGATACAAGCTTCTTGCCGTGATTGAGTAATATTCCGGTGCACGCGCCATCCTCGATAAGAAGATCGTGAACCTCAGTATTCATCCGAAATACGATGCCGCGCGATTTCAGATCGTTTTCAAAATTTTCAATGATGTGCGGCGCGTTATCGGAGCCCATATGGCGTTGCGGGATCTCGATGAAGTGAACACCGACAGACGCAGCGTCCCGTTTCAGCTTCTCGACTTGGTCGCCGTCAGCATTGTAGAATTTCTCGGGCGCACCGTACTTGAGGAATAGGTTATCGACGTGTGCGACGAGGTCCCAAGCAAGCGCGTCATCGCCGGTTATCGCGGCGAGATCACCGCCGATATCAGGTCGAAGGTTGAGCGTACCGTCGGAGAAGGTGCCCGATCCGCCTATCCCACACATGATATCGCAGGTCTTGCACTCAGCACACTTCCCGATATCCTCCATGGGACAGTGCCGTTCCTTGATGTCGTTTCCTCGGTCGACAACGAGGACGCGTATATCTCTATCCGCGAGCTCATTCGCCGCACACATGCCGGCAGGTCCTGCCCCGACGATAATCACGTCCCATTGCGTATCGTATTCAGTTCCGCTTCGTTTCATGCTAGGTCACGATCTTGTCTACTTCATCGAGGGCGAGCGCCCGCTTAATCTCGAGTGCGAGCCGTCTGCCTGAGCTCATTCTCGTCCCAAAAAGTGAGTTTCCGTACGGAGCGCCGACGCTCGTGTGCACGTTTGTTCCCCCGCCGATCCGGGTAGCGATGTCGTACACGTAAAAGTCCATGTTCTGGTCGACGATCGTTTGTAAGCAGAACGGCCCAATGATCGGCGCGCTGTAGTGTCGCTTGGAAAAGTCAACGAATCGCTCGGCCATCACGTAGACGCGCTCGAGCAACGACTCTCGTAAGGAGGCGTTCGCGTGACCGACGATAATCATAAGCGGATCGCGATAGCGCTTAGGCAGCTCTAACTGCTGCTCCGCGGGAATGCGGACGAGCCCGTCAAGGTTGCTTTCAAAGCGGAAATCAATGCCGAGCAATTCAACCTCATCATCCAAAGGCGAGTAAAAGAAGTTGAAGTTGAACACGGGCCCTATGATATACTGCTCGATCCGAGCTTCTGCCAGCGCATCGGTCGTGATCACCTCCCGGTCGAGGAGGCGCTGCGCTTTTTCATCAAACTCGTCGGGAGAGGCAGCGGTAAAGAACCCCCGCTCGAGCGTCATGTACTTGTGGTGCAGCTTCACCATGACGAGCGTGTCGATTGCGTCCTTGCTCGTGTACTGTCTAGGGATAGGGATTCCTGCTTGTTGGCTCACCCAGTAATAATTCTCTCGTTCCGTCTCTCTATTTTCTATTTTGAGCATGTCGCGCGTTCCAACGAGCGGCACAGCGAACTCGTCTTCCACCCGGCGCACGCCACTATAGACGACAAACGAACGGTTTGGGATAAAAAGCGTGTTCCTTTTGACGAGCTCTTTCTGCACGGCTTCAGCAAGGATCGCATCAAACGTGTCGAGAACGAGCGTCTCGTCGACCATCCCCTTACGAAGCCCGTTTACCTCCCTGCTTCTGAAGTAGTTTGTGTAAAGCGCGTCACGTCCTTTTTGACAGACGACAACGTTCTGGAGCCCTTCGTCACGAGCACCATCGCAGACGTCCAAAGCGGAATGCGAGCCGAGCACTCCCACGGTAATGCCTCTCTTATCATACTCACTGAGCACTTCAAGGACGTCCTGCTTGCTGATCATACCAGTTCTCCGCCTCCATGTTCTTTGGCGCCATATAAAGGTTTTCGAAGGACGTTTTCTGTTCTATTGTGGCATGGTTGCGCTTTTCTGCAGTCTTTCGCGATGTCATCTTTGTAGTATCGCCTAACACGACGTTTCACCCTCCCTACTAAGTGCTTAAGGCGTATGTGTGGAAAGTGTTTTAAAAACACGGAAATGTCCCCTCGCTTTTATACGCTGCTCGTGCATGTGGTAGCATGCTTATTTTAAAACGCGATGGCATGGCGTGCAAGCCGGAACGACAAGCTAGACTTACCGACTAAAGAACGCAGCAACATGGGCGTCGTAACCTAAAACGCAACGGCGTCATAGGCCCCCCGTATATCGCTCTCTCGGAACTGCAGGTAGACCTGCGTGGTGTTTACGT
>JAJRBK010000046.1 GCA_028679495.1 Methanobacteriota archaeon | reverse complement strand
CGCGTTTACAGCAGATCGGGTTATGCGGCCTGCGACGTACTTTGAGATTATAATGAAAAAAACATCCGCACTCTTTGAGGCTGCAGCAAGAACAGGCTGCCATTGGAGGGGGAACGCGCACAGATATTGGCACGTTATCTGCATACGCTCGGGCGCTTGGCACTGCGTACCAAATTCACGACGACGACGTCGTCGATGGAATTCAGAGTGGATCCCGATCAATCGCGCTTGATCTTACTGATATGTGCTGTTCACAAGATGAATACCTCCAAGAGATGGCAGCGTTAAACACGCGTGAAGCCTGCGCACAGTTGCAGCACCTCCAGTCAAGTGAAGCTAAGTGCTGTCTGGAGCAGCTCTCTACTGCCATCGATTCAGGGACACTCTACCGTATGTAATGAGCTAAAACTACCGTCAATATTATCGGTCCGCGAACGGCACCCAAGAAGCTCGGGGATACCCATCAAGTCGTTTTGTAAAGCTTTACTAATATGATGCACGTAACAAGAGGATGCGCGGCGTGCGCTCAAAACTTCACTCAATCTTTACATACTTGGGCCCTGATACTCATGTGAAATGTCTGATGTGCACATCGCCCTAGAAAGCGCTGAGACTAAGTGTGGCTTTGTTCGAAGCGCGCTCGCACGGCATGCCGGTCTGTTCGAAGGCGTACGATCCGTCTTCATCAAACCCAACCTTGTCTCAGACGAGCCGTATCCCACAACGACCGATCCTGTGGTGCTTGATGCCGTGCTCACTTCTCTCTCGAGCTACAATCTTGACGTAGCCGTGGGAGATGGACCAGCATACGACTACAGCTGGCACGGTAAAGCAGGAGTGATATCGCCTGATCATCCGCTTCGCAGTGTATGTAATAACCACAGCGTTGAGTGGATCAACCTTAATCAGCGCGATCACGTCAAACAACGGCTAGCACACGGTGTTGAGCTCTCTCTTTCGACTGTTCCTCGATCTTACGATGTAAGCATCGCCCTTCCCGTTTTGAAGCGGCATATCACGTGCACAATCACTGGTGCGGTCAAGAACCAATTTGGTCTGCTTGATATCCGTGAGCGCGGCGGCTTGCATCGTGCATCGGCAGACCTTGATAGGAGCATTGCAGCCATCGCGACGACAGAGCGCTGTCAGCTCTATATTCTCGACGCCGTGGAAACGCTGCTGCGTGCCGAAGAGCGACGGCACGGCGGGCAGAAGGCATTCTTGGGCTACATGCTTGCGAGTACTGATCCTGTGGCACTTGACTGCGCAGGTTTTACGCTCTTAAAGCGGCGCGATCGTTCGCTCGATAGCTTGGACGTCCGCGACGTCACCCACCTATCCTACGCAGCCGATTATGGTGCGGGGAACATGGACTACGAGCTCGTGGACTTTTGGGGCGCGATATAGCTCGCGGCACGTGATCATAAGCCGCGATAATCTTCGCTATGTCCTCGACCCTCCGCCAAGCCGGCGCGCTTGGGAAAAACCGGGAAACGACTAATATCTCACACCGTCCTCTTTTCATTATCACGTGAGGTGATCGTATAACAACCTTTGATGATACAATTGTTGAAGCAATAGAGAAAGTCCTACCAAGCGTTGTAAACGTGAGCGATATTAAGCTCATGCAAGATGCATACTTACGCGTACACCCCGTTCAAGGCGTAGGGTCGGGATTTGTTGTCCATGACGGTGGGTATATAGTCACAAATGCTCACGTGGTGCTTGGTTCCCAGGCAATCCAGGTGACGACCTATGATGGGCGAACCGGACGTGCAGATGTGCGTGGCGTTGATCCGATGACCGACGTCGCTGTTATCCACGTTGATTTGGACGACCACCTTCCTGTACCCACGATGGCACAAAGCGCTGATATCAAGATCGGACAGATGGCTATTGCCATCGGCAGCCCGCTTGGTCTCGTTGGCGGTCCGACCGTAACAGTTGGTATCGTCAGTGCGCTCAACCGGTCAATCCAAACTGAAGTCACCTTTATGGAGCAGCTCATACAAACCGACGCGGCGATCAATCCAGGCAATAGCGGAGGACCGCTCGTCAACAGTGACGGCAAGGTCATGGGAATCAACACGGCTGAGATCCCCTTTGCACAGGGTATCGGTTTTGCTATTGCGATACAGCCGGCGATGTGGGTGGCACAACAGCTCATAGAGCACGGAGAAATTGTAAGGCCTTGGATCGGCATTAACGCTGTCAACCTGAACCCGCAGATAGTCGCGTATTATCACTTCGCTGTGGGCCGTGGAGTCCTCGTCACTGCCGTGAGTATGAACAGCGAGGCGGCACGATCAGGACTTAGTGCAGGAGATATTATCGTGCGTATGGGAGGCATCGATATCACTAACGTGCGGGATCTCATCAAGGTGATGAATACGCACAATGTCGGTGATACGGTCGACGTGGAGATCGTACGAGGCAGCGATCGCCTAGAAAGCAAAACGACGCTTGAGAAGGCGCCTTCCACACCGCCTCCAATCCAGCAACACTAAGACAGCAGCATTGCAAACGCACCCACACGGCAACAAAGCATAGCCTGCTGACACCGAGCGTTAGAAAGAGACGAGTCCGTATTCTTTGACTCTGCTTATCGCAAAATCGATGCATTGGGCTAAAATTAGCTCGCTCTCCTCCTCAGTCAGATGAGGTACTAGTTCGAACGCAGAGAGAGGAAACGTCACATAGTGCGGGTCATGAGGGTGTTCGTCGATCAACGTGAAGCTATGCGCGATCTCGGCGGTCAAGGCTTTCGTTTGTCCATGGTCGTTTAGGTAACGGCGCAGCAGCGCGAAAGCTCG
>JAJRBK010000045.1 GCA_028679495.1 Methanobacteriota archaeon | reverse complement strand
GCACAGCACTTCGTGAGTGTTATGGCGTCAAGACGATTGATATAAACGAAATAGTTCGCGCTCATCAGTACGTCGATAAGTATGATAGCCGTCGCGATTGTGTTGTTGTTAATCTAATTGCTCTGCGAGCTCATCGATTTCGGCAAAACTGCATACTTGAGGGGCACCTCGCTCATCATCTCGAAGTGGACCGTGTTATCGTCTTAAGAACGGATCCTAAGGCATTGGAAGAGCGCTTGCTACGCAGGGGATTTTCAAGTGAGAAGGTAAAAGAAAACGTGGAAGCGGAGATCCTCGATGTTGTTCTAATCGAAGCCGTCGCCTTGCACGACGATCGGGTCTACGAGCTTGATTCAACAGGTGCACCCGATGAAACAGCGCAACGCGCCTGGGAGATTATCCAAGGGCATGACCTTGAGCGGTTTGTCCCGGGACATATTGACTGGACGGAACAGCTACTATGACGCTTGATACCTATCGCGCGAGCACGGGGCGCATACTTTACCCGCTAGCCTTGACGCTTAACAAACGCGGCATCAGTGCAAATCAGCTCAGTGCGCTCTCGCTTCTCTGTGCGGTGATTGCGGGCCTAGCATTTTATGTGCAATTGCTCCCTCTCGCGGTCGTCGCAGTTGGACTCAACGCGTTCTTTGACGCACTTGATGGGTGCGTTGCCCGCAGTTCGAACTGCGAATCGAGCAAAGGGGATTTAGTCGACCATGTGATTGATCGCTACGCGGACATCTTCATTTTCGGGGGCATCATTTTTGGAGGCTATGTGCCTTGGCAGATTGGCCTTATCGCATTGCTAGGAATCCTCATGACGAGCTACCTGGGAACGCAAGCACAAGCAATCGGCGCAGGGAGGGATTATCGGGGCCTTATCGGTCGAGCTGATAGGCTCCTTCTCGTGTTTATCGTAGCTATATTAAATGCGATTTACCCCGCGCCGATCATATGGTTCCCTTTGCTCGGATGGATGATGCTTGTGTTAGCAGTAGCAAGCAATTTCACAGCTCTGCAGCGATTTTATCTCGCTTACAAAGAGTTGTAAAAAGGTTCTGTTCTCTCGCGCGTATTGTAGCGTGTTGTACATGCAGCTCAGCCACGAGATCCTTGCCCTCGACAGTAGTGTTTTTTGCTGTCGCGTCCGCTAATGGTTGCGAATGCATGAACGACGAGGTTTAATCTAAGCGAACATCGCTCCTATCTGATGCGACTCGACTTTTGGCATGCCCATGACTTTGCGCACGGCCTCATCAAAGTCACCGGCGTTTACCGATTCGCGCTCGGCACGTATCGCAAACATTCCGGCTTCCATTGCAATCGCCTTTAAATCAGCACCGCTCGCGCCTTCGGTAAGCTTAGCTATTTTCTCAGCGTCGATCTCGTGAGCCAAGTTCATCCCACTGGTGTGGATCTTGACGATTTCAACACGCGCTTCGTGCGTTGGAAGAGGTATTTCGATGAGCCGATCAAACCGGCCTGGTCTGAGCAGGGCGGGGTCGAGTATATCGCTTCGGTTTGTCGCTCCGATAATCTTTACATCCCCGCGGGTCTCAAAGCCATCCATTTCGGCGAGAAGCTGCATTAGGGTCCGCTGTACCTCGCGGTCGCCAGAGGTTGCACTGTCAAGGCGTTTCGCCCCTATAGCGTCGAGTTCGTCGATAAAGATAATGCTTGGCGCTTTCTCTCGCGCCATTTCAAAGAGCTCTCGAACGAGTCTTGCGCCCTCTCCTATGTACTTCTGCACGAGTTCACTACCGACTATGCGAATGAATACCGATTCAGTATGTTTTGCGACCGCCTTAGCAAGCATCGTCTTGCCTGTTCCCGGGGCCCCGTAGAGAAGCACGCCTTTCGGTGGTTCGATCCCCACTCTTTCAAACAGTTCAGGCTTCAACAGAGGAAGCTCTACAGTCTCTCGCAGCTCTTGTATCTGAGCGTCTAAGCCTCCGATGTCGTCGTAACCCACTATCGGCGTCTCGATGATCTCCATTCCATAGACCATCGGATCCTTTGAGGCCGGCAAAGCGCCCACTATGGCGAGAGATTGCTGATTTAACGCTACGCGCGATCCTGCTAAGAGCTCTTGCTCGATGAATTGCGACGCATTCACTACGAATTTTGGACCTGTCGAGCTTTTAATTACGACGCGATTATCCTCAAGCACATCGAGGACCGTCCCAACAAGTAACGGGGGGCTTTTTAGTCGTTCAAGTTCACTTCTGAGCTTCCGAACCTCTCGTTCATAACGGACCTTTTGATTCTCGGCCGATCTCTTCTCGTTCTCAGCCTTGCGGTTGGCGTCACGAAGTTTGAGATTACGTTCTTCTAGTTGACGAACGCGGTCAAGAAGATATTCAGAAAAGTCGTTGCCTTTCTTGGCGCCTTCGTCAAACGAGTCTCCCACTGTCTTATCCTCCGCATGCTATTTAACAGTGCATGCTATATATTCTTTTTTCGAGGAAAAAATGCATTGTGAACTATGCGGGAAGGAAATTTCGGGAAAGCCCAAGCACGTCGTTATCGAAGGAGCAGAGCTCGATACGTGCGCTTATTGTGGCAATCTTGGTACGGAAATACGACGACCTCAGGCGTCAGGTGGACATAAAACTAAAGTCGCCGTGCGTGCCCGCACGCGCTACACGGATATTTATCGACAGATGCAGGGGGAGCTGGACCCAGACTTTGACAAAGTTGTGCGGGAGGCACGTGAAAGAGCGCAACTGACTCAAGAACAACTCGCTGGCAAGATCATGGAAAAGGCTCTTGTCATTAAAAAGGTTGAGAGAAAGGAGCTTGCGCCCGATGACAGACTTCGCAAGAAACTTGAGAAGGCACTCAATATACACCTTCTTATTGACGTGAGTGCAGACGAAACGAGGCGAGACAAATACTCAGAAAATCTAACGCTAGGCGATATTGCCGTGGTTAAGCGAAGGGGCTAAACCTTTCAAGTCTTTATAAGCACTCCATCATTGCGTGAGCGTTCTCAATATTATGCCGAGGCTGATAAATAACGTTCAGAGTGCAGCTGCTGCTATTAGAGCCGGTGGTGTCGTCGTTTATCCAACTGAGACGGTATATGGTATTGGAGCGCTCGCGCTAAACGAAAAGACCGTACGAAAGGTTATTGCTTTGAAAAGGATACCCTCAAAACCAATCTCGATGGCGGTTTCGAGCTTAGAGATGATCGACACGGTCGCATATATACACGATGATGATCTCTTGCACAAGCTGTTGCCAGGGCCATTTACCGTGTTGCTGCCAAAAAAAGATGTCGTGCCACTTATCCTCACGGCCGGCTCCCTGTGTGTAGGCATTCGATATCCAGCACACGATATGGCCTGTCAGCTGATCAATGAAGTGGGTGAGCCGATAACCTCTACGAGTGCCAATCTTACCGGCGACCCACCAGCGACACGTGCAGAAGACGTCATACTCGATGTTGATTGCATCCTCGAGGGGGGCACGGCTTCTCTCGGCCCTTCGACCGTCGTTGACCTCGTAAACCACACGGTGATACGCCGAGGTGCGGGCTATGAAAGTATTGAACGCGCTGGCCTGTTACATAAAAGCTGGCGCGATCGTTAAGCGTGCGCTTGCACGGGCACATCTATTAGCATACGTCGGCATGCCCGTAATTGAGCTTGCCGAGTTCATTGAGAAGGACATTAAGAGACAGGGCGCACTTCCCGCTTTTCCTGTATGTCTTATGTTAAACAATGAGGTGGCATATCACACGCCGAACCGTGTGACGACCGACGTTCTGCATACCGGTGATCTGCTCAAAGTCGACGTTGGGGCACATGTCTTTGGGTATATAGCTGATACCGCTGTGACGTGGGAAATCAGCGAAACGCCGCATGCGCCTCTCATATGGGCAGCGGAGCGAGCATTGACAAATGCGCTGGCTCTCATACATGAGGGAGTCACCGCGCGCAGTGTAGCCCACCATCTTGAACGGTGTGTTGTCAGTGAGGGTCTTCGTAACGTAAGTGACTCACACGGGCACACCATAGAGCAATTTATCCTGCACGGGCCAACACCAGTCGCTTCGTATGCACACAAAGTGTTTCGCACTGGTGATGTGGTCGCTATAGAAGTAACGCTCGCTAAGAGTGCCAAAGTCGAACAAGCGGGGAAGACTGAGATCTACTCTCTGCGTCTCCTGTTTGATAGAGCATCACTCTCCCTTGAGGCACGCAACGCGTACTCTAACCTTCACGCATTATATGGCGTTTTGCCTTTCTCACTCAGATGGATAGAGAAAACGGAGTGTGTCCGTCGTGCTGAGATTAATGAGCTAGCGAATCACGGATGCCTCGTTCGATACCCCCCGCTGATCGAAGCGCAAGGGCAGGCTGTTGCGCACGCGGAGCGCACGGTGTTCGTCACGAGGGGAGGTTGTATAACACTCTAACGCTGACAGCGTTAATCGTACTGACCATTCTCTAGCCTTCAGCACTGGGGAAGCGTAAGTTCGTTGTTTTGCCACTTCCAAGGAGCAAACTTCATATCGTTTGAATTCAACGCGTTGGTGGGGTTATGACTCCCGAGCCTTTTCGGATAAGAGATTTTGTTATCACAAAAAAGGGCTGGATTTTCGCCGTCGCGTCGTACGATAACGTGGATGCAGTACGCGGCTTCCTACGATACGTTCCAGATAAAAAAGGGGAGCGTACGATGCCAGATGGGGCCCGCTACCGAAAACTTGGATTTGATGAGGCACAAGCGCTTATGCAGTCTTTCGGCTGCTACAGTCGGGGCTTGTGTGTCATTTCGTTCGAAGAAATACGTGAAGCAAAACATCCTTATGAGTACGTCGAGCGAAGCGCCGATGCCACCGTTGAACAAATTGTGGAGATGTTTGAGAGTTATGGTGTCAGTCGGCGAAAGATGGGTGTGACAGGGTCTCGATTGGTCGGGCTTGAGATAGAGACGTCTGATATCGACTTTGTTCTCTACGGCAGGTCGAGCTTTGCTCGAGCGCGGCAAGCGTTGCGGACCGCCGTGCAATCGGGAGATATGCCACCCATCGACACGAGCATGTGGCGTCGCATTTACCAAAAACGCTCTCCTGAATTATCCTTCAGTGAATTCGTTCTGCACGAACAGCGAAAATGGAATCGGGGGATGATCGGAACGACGTACTTTGACCTTCTGTTTGTGCGGGATTTTGATGAGATCAGCGTTGAGCCTCTAGGCATAGACGATGGCTATGCAGCAATTCGCGCGAAGGTGACAGGCGCCGAATACGCTTTTGACAGTCCTGCCATCTACAAGATAGAGCACGAGACCGTACAGAAGGTTCTCTCGTACACCCACACTTATGCAGGCCAGGCGTTTGAAGGCGAGATAATCGAAGCTCGGGGACTCTGCAACAAAGGGGACATGGCACGACTCATCATAGGTACGACTCGTGAGGCCCGAGGTGAATGGATAAAGAGTTGTACTTTACTGTCACATAGAGATCGGCCTCACGAGAGCACGTTTTAACATCCACTCGTGATGTCTAACGCAGCCTTGGCGAGACAACCGCGCTAGAAATAGCGCGTACAGTGGCCATGCTGGCGTTTATTACACATGAAAACATAATTACTTTAGACGAACAGCGAACAAGCTATGCCATTTGTGCAGCTCTCTGCATTCCTTCTTATGGGTGGTCCCCTATCCCAGCGTGACTTCCTATAGCACGCGATGTTTTAGGTAGGTCGGCAGATTCAACGCGCTTATGTTTCGTCGGTGATGTCGTTGAAAGCACAACTAAGATATGACAAAGGCACACTCTTGATTCACGGCGACGTGCACGTGCCAAATTCTAGTTGGGATGCTCGCTCCAACGCCTACCGTGCGCCAGCGTTACATTACAGCGATATCATTGCCTTCCTTGAGAAAAGCAACGTCAACTATGAAGATTACGCCCGAAGCTTACTCCCTGTGCCACGGTTTGTAGGCAAGACGCAACTGCGTGGCTATCAGAAAGATGCCCTCGATGCGTGGATACAGGCGGGAAATCGAGGATCAATCGTCCTTCCTACGGGGGCCGGTAAAACGCTGGTCGCAGTTGGGGCAATCGAAATGCTCCAAACGCCTACGTTAGTCGTGGTACCGACGCTTGAGCTTGTCGCACAGTGGCGGCGCGTTCTCGCAGATGAGTTCAACTTGGAGATCGGCGTGTATGGTGGTGGCGAGAATGTCCTCCTCCCGTTGACTGTGTCGACCTATGACTCAGCATATCTCCGAGCTGGAGAACTTGGCAATAAGTTCGGTCTTGTGGTTTTCGATGAGGTGCATCACCTTCCAGCAGAAGGCTATCGTTACATAGCTGAGATGTCGCTCAGTCCTGCGAGGATGGGTCTTACCGCAACATACGAACGAGAGGACGGACTACATACTGAGCTCTCGCGTCTTGTCGGTGGCAAAGTCTTCGAGCTTTCGGTACAGGCGCTAGCTGGAGATTACCTTTCAGCTTACGAGGTGGAGCGATTGTATGTCGACCTTACGCCAGACGAACAAGAGGAGTACGCCGCTCAGTATCGTGTATTTACTGATTACCTTGCCCGCGCTAAGATTCCCATGCGAACGCCACAGGACTTTAATCGGCTTATCATGCGAAGCGGGCGTGATAGCCAAGCACGTAAGGCCCTTTTAGCCCGAAACAAGGCGATGTCTATCGCTTTGAACTCTCGTGCAAAGATCAAAGCGCTCAAAAAGCTGCTGGCAGAAAATGATGCTGATCAAACGATCGTTTTCACGCAGCATAACAAACTTGTGCATACTATTTCACGCACGTTGTTGATTCCAGCCATCACACATATGACGCCGAAAGACGAGCGCCGCGAAATTCTCGATAGTTTTCATAACGGAACGTACCGCATTGTCGTCACCTCCAAGGTACTCGATGAGGGAGTTGATGTGCCTGATGCAGCACAGGCAATCATACTAAGCGGCACAGGAAGTTCGCGTGAATTTATCCAGCGCCTCGGAAGGATCCTGCGAAAACGGGAAGGGAAGCAAGCACGGCTTGTGGAAATCGTGACCCGCAATACGAGCGAGATGAAGATGAGCACGCGCCGAAAGAGGAAATGGCGGGAGGGAGAGAATGCTTCCTAGCAATCTACTCATTGCCCGTTCTCGGCAAGGGAAGATCAGACCCGTTTATGTAACGGTCGAAGAGAGCCATATTGAGCTCGCCTCTAGTTTGATTGAGACCTACGAAACGCACGTCGGCAAACGAAAAGGTGAGCTTATTAAATGCCTCCAAGCATTCGAAGAGATAGGCTTCGATTACCGGCTCGTCCGGGGGCTTTGTGCGCTACTCGATCGCTCAGCAACCTTCACGCCGTATAACCACATCGATCCGAGAAAAGCACGCCGTGAGGTCTTCAAGGAAGCAAATCGCTACACGCTCGTCGCGTCACAAGAGACGAGGCAGCAGGTGATAGCTCAAGCGGCCCGTCGACTTGAAATCTCACCTACAGAGCTCGAGGAGTCTTTATGGAGTGATTGGGAGGAGCAGTTAGTGCTCGAATGCATCGTTCCTCCGTCTCCTCAAGATTTGCTTCAGCAGTATAATTTGAGCCTGACGCAGACGCTCTTGTTTAAAGCGGTTTCGTTAGAATTCACGGCAGGCAGTAACTATCAAAGAATCTTCAGGCGGTTGAAGTATCTTGGGCTTATGTACAGCATCGAAAAGGGCGAAGATGTAGACCGCGTGCTCGTCGATGGACCTGCGTCGCTTTTTAAGATGACTGATCGATACGGTACCGCGCTTGCCAAGCTCCTCCCTTCAATCGTTCAAGCAGAGCGATGGAGCCTTGAGGCAAGCATCGTGGGGGGAGACAGACACGCGCCCAAGCTCCTTCGGTTCGTCCTTAATAGCGAGATAGCTCAGGATCTATTCAAGGCTCAGCACACTGAAGAGACGAAGGAACGTTTTGACAGTGCGGTAGAGGCTGCATTTGCCCGTTCGTTTAACGCTTTGCGTTTAGGCTGGACCCTCAAGCGAGAGCCTGAGCTGCTACGAGCAGGCCGATACGTCTTTTTGCCCGACTTTGCCTTCGAGAAAAATGGCATGAAGGCGTACCTCGAGGTCGTCGGATTCTGGACCGACGAGTATCTGAAAAAGAAGCTCGAAAAGCTGCGAAACGTCGACGTGAAAAACTTGCTCATCGCAGTAGATAGATCGCTCGGCTGCACACACTTTGAAGGGGTGAAAGGGCAGGTCATCTTCTACGACAAAAAAGTGCCGCTTAAGCCGATCGTCGACTATCTAAAGCACATGGAGGAGTACGCAATCGCCTATCAGGTTGCATTGATTGACGTGACAAAACTCACATTTGAAGGCGATCTTATAGATACGAAACGGCTTGCAGAGGAGCAATCGGTGTCTGTCGATGCCCTCCTCCATTGGCTTAAGGCCAACCCCGTCGCAGATTACCGACTCATCGGTTCGGTCGTTATAAGCGAGCGAAGGCTTGAAGAAATTG
>JAJRBK010000225.1 GCA_028679495.1 Methanobacteriota archaeon | reverse complement strand
CCTCCAGCACGCCGAACTCGGTAAGCTGCTGCGCGACCGCGATCCACGGCTCGTCGAGAAAGCGCGCGCACGGCGCGAGGTGCTGCCATACCAAACGAAACTCATCTTCAAGAGCAACTACCGCGGGACGATTGAACCGATCGATCCACCGCGTCCAAGCGGAGACGGCATCCTCCACGGCAATCCCGCAAGCCTCGGCGTTGCCCGGGGACGTGCGCGCGTGGTGCAGACACTCACCGAAGCGAGCGAGGTTCAGCCGGGCGAGATCTTAATCGCGCCGGTCATCGACGTCGGCTGGACACCGAGCTTCGCGACGATCGCCGGGTTTGCGAGCGAGATCGGCTCTCCCGTCTCGCACGGCGCAGTCGTGGCCCGCGAGTACGGCATTCCTGTGCTGGTCGATCTGCACAACGCCACCGCGACGTTCCGCACCGGTGACCTTGTCGAGCTCGACGCGAACCGGGGCGTGCTGCGGCGCGTTTCCGAGGACTGAACTGAGCGTCTGCGCTCATTCGCCGGCGCCCTCATACACCCCCTTGAGCCAGGACGCACCGAGCGCGTCTGAAGCTCAACGGGTGCCGTCGGCTCACGGTCAGGGCTGTCTCACTCGCCGACGAGGTCATGACTTTAGACTCGTGGGCACTCGCTCATGGCGTTCGCCCTCGCGTTATGCGACATCGTCCGCGCTTGCACACTAACACGCGCATGCATACCGCACCGTTAGCGCAAAATCAATAGCACAAGGTCCAGCCAGCCAGTCCACGAGCCCTGCGGCACGGGCTAGTGGTTGCTGCGGACTAGAAACGCTGGCCGCAGCTTTGTCTAATTGCTTAAATGATAAAGCGAGCTGGGAGCTGTCCGCTAGTCGAGAGAGGTGCTGGGTTTCAGTTGGAAAACGCAGTCGGCATATGCCGTAGTTTATGTACGGCTCAAATTGTGTTATTGATAAGAAAGGTAAAGAAAGAGAGGGCATTTAATGCGCTTTACGCTCACCCTCGGCAACTGCCCACGTCTTCACGGTGTCCGGTATCACGTTTACTCCGCACCTGACTCCGCTTTATACGGGACTACCCATTCAAATACCTCGCCTGATTCGAGCGCCGAACGTGCCGCCTCGTTCATCTCTTGCGTAGGTCGTAAGGCTTCAGCGAGCGACGGGACATGATCGGGTAGTACCCTTATCAGTGCCTGTATGTCGTCTAAGGCCACTGCCACTCCTTCGATAATATCCGCTCGTAATATCATCATAAGGCGGTCTATATCAGCGTGAAGATCTTCCACTTGCTCTTCGAGCGCTTTGATTCTTTTGTAGTATCATCCGTTTCAGTCATCGTATGCCGCCTCTGTGGTTGTTTTATTTTGCTGGTATCAGCAACGCGAGCGAGTATATACTAATTGAGCATCACCGAAGGTGGCAAAAGTCACTGGTCTACGTTGTAGCGTGCTGACACCAGGTCAAGCGTACGATCACTAAAGTAAGATCCGCGCTACTTTATGAGGCGGGCGGCTAGTTGAGGTGAACTGTCAGGTGTTTGTGGGGGGTGCTCGACGGCTTATATAGGTCGCTCCCATCGTATACTGCCCATGCTTCGACTTCGACGGTCTTTATAAAGGATGGAGCGTCGCGTCGTGTTACCGACTCGTAGGGCATCGTGAATGCACCGGTGCTGTCAGTCGTCGCGTCGTTGATGGGCTCTTCATGCGTGAACCCGAGCACGCGTGCCACATTTTTGAAGTGAATCGTCTGATTAGGAATCCCATTTCCGTCGGCATCGACCAGTCGTCCGGTAACCTTCACTTGGTCTCCTAAGTAAACATCCGTCTTCGAGTCTGTATCATTAATAATCAACGTCGTACTCAATCGTTCTGCTGGTATAACGGTGACATTCGTCGTATCAGGCGTGCTCTGCCTCCCTGCGCCATCCTTCACCACAAGGCTCACCACATACGTGCCCGCCTTATCAGGCGTGAAGGTCACACGATCCGACGTGTTATTGACAAGGCGAGCGGTACTATTCTTAGGAGCGGAGCTGAACGACCAGCTGTACGTGAGCGCACCGCCACCGGGAGCGCCGCTCCCCCTCCCGTCAAGCGTGACCACGGTGCCTGCCTTGCCCGTTTGGTTAGCGCCCGCGTTGGCGATCGGTAGTTGGTTCGTGCCTCCACCTGTTCCTGCCGTCTGCGTTTGCGGGGTGTTTGGTGAAGTGGTACTTGTACATCCAGCGATGAGAACGGCAGCCACTATGAAAGCTGCTATCACTCCTGTTAATGACGCCTTGCTCATTGAAATCATCGATCCACCATTTGTTTGGTTACGTCGTCCTTGTGAATTGTTGTCTAGGACTGTCGCCTAGCCTTCATTGTACAGTTTTCCACTATATTACACTTCTCTCCACCGATGAGCGGATCGTCCTGCCACGCCGGCCGCCGAGCAGTCCACAGGGAGCTAACTGCGGGCACCCCTCGACCTTTTCACGTATCAGAACACAAAATGAAGGCGGTGTACGTCGAAAAAATCCCAAACTTTATAATCGTTAGAACGTGAGGTGATACGCTCATACGACCGTGAGCGCTTTCGCTGTGTGTGGCAAAGAGAGGAGATTGTGCACAGGAGAGCGCGCTGACCGTCGTACGGCGTTAAAGTATGGTGCATAGGGCCGAAACGAACGTGAGCCGGTCGTTAGAGACGGAAGTACTCATCGATGGCACGCGGATGCCCGCCTACACACGCATCCAAACGCACTGACGGCAGGGGACCGGCGGCCCATAACCGAGTTTGGGGAATCCGCGCTGACTTGTGCTTCGACGTGGTTCCTGGGTCGATACATCGCTACGAGGCCATCTCCCGCCGCATTGGGCTCAATTTGAAGCTTGTGGCATGATCGCACCTGCGGTCTTGGAGCGTATAAACACGGGGATGGCGAAGAGCCAAAGAGGGGCGGCAGGTGTTCGAGGAGCGGAGAGGCGTCGAGGGATATAACCGGATGGCGAGGAGGAAGCGCGAGATTTTCGAGGCAGAAGAAGTATTCGTCGCTGGGCGAGCCGGAGGACGTCGCGCTAACATCGTAATAGAAGAGCCAGTAAAACGGAGCACAGCCAAGGAACACAGAACTAATGCTCTATTTGGTTGAGCTCACTGAATAAGCCACAATGCAGCGCGTACTCGTACAGAGGGGTCATGGTCATCAATTCAAATAGTAAGACTGATCTAGACTTTTAACGAGCAACGCGTTTAGTCGGGTCTTTAGGCTCGATAGGACGGTGGGATAATGGAATCGGAATGCGATGCTACACTAATGAGAATAGCGCGAAAACGAGCTGAGGAGAAAGTAGTATTCTATTTACATCTCACTGTTTACGTTGCAGCGAATCTTCTGGTCATAATCACATGGTGGCTTACGGGTGCTGGGTCTCTGTATTTTCTCTCTCTGTGGTTCCTCTATGTGCTCGTATTCTGGGGAGCTGCATTGTTCTTCCACGCTATGCACGTTTTCTTGGGGGTTAACCTGAGCGATAGGCTGACAGAACGGGAGTTCAAAAAGCTTACGCAAGGGAGCGATAGGATGACAGCACGAGAGTTCCAGGAGTCCCGACAGCCTAAGCAAGGAAAGCAGCATTAGGACGCCATCATTGGAATAAACTGGTCAAGCATCAAACCTCTGTTCTATTAAACGTGACTTCCAGTTGTCTGATACAAATACAGACAACACATTTATACATGTCTTGATCTACTGATTTACTGATTTAATGCGCGCCGCGCCGCATCTTGAGAGGACTACGCGGTGACAGGGTGATCCAGTGAGCGACTACATACTAAAGACCGAACACCTGACCAAGACGATCGAAGGCCTCACGATCGTCGACGATCTGAACTTGGAGATTATGGAGCGGGAGGTCTTCGGCTTCCTCGGGCCCAACGGCGCGGGCAAGACGACGTCCATCAAGATGATGGTCGGCCTCCTCCAGCCCACGAGCGGGCGGGTGCTCTTTAACGGGACAGAGACGCACGCCATCCACAAGGAGGCGATCGGCGTCTGCCCCCAGGACCTCGTGCTCTGGGACGTGCTGACGTGCCGGGAGAACCTGACGTTCATGGGGAATATGTACGGGCTCCCGAAGTCCACGCTCGATGAACGCGTGAACGACCTCCTCACCCGCCTCTCCCTCACCGAAAAGGCCGATCAGCTCGTCTCAAAGCTCTCCGGCGGCATGAAGCGTCGGCTCAACATCGCCCTCGCGCTCGTCCACGACCCCGAGATCGTCTTCCTCGATGAGCCCTCGGCAGGCCTCGACCCCCAGACGCGCCAGCTCTTATGGGACTTCATTCGCTCCCTCCGTGACGACAGAGGGAAGACCATCATCCTCACCACGCACGTCATGGAGGAGGCGGACGCGCTCAGCGACCGCATCGCCATCATCGACAACGGGAAACTCCTCCTCCTCGACACGCCCGACGCCCTGAAAAAGACGATGGGGACGGGCGACATCGTCGAGCTCCAGCTCGCCGACCGCGCGATGAACGAACCCATGCTGGAACGCATGCGCGCCCTCGACGGCATCGAGGAGGCCTACGAGCTCAAAGGGCGCGTGGCCGTGCGCGCCCTCAACGCGACAAGCAAGCTCCCCGAGCTCATCGACCTCGTCGAGGGTGCCGGCGGGACCGTCTCCGACATCACCATCCGCGGCAACACGCTCGAGGACGTGTTCATCTATCTGACGGGACGGGCGCTGAGGGAGT
>JAJRBK010000044.1 GCA_028679495.1 Methanobacteriota archaeon | reverse complement strand
CTGCCCCAAAAATTGCTGTTTTGACGAGGGGCGATCGTGCAACTGCCTTTGCTGCTTTAACTGCATCCCTCTGTTCACGTGCGCCTACCACCGTGACCTCCATGAGTTTTGTCGCTCCTTCGCCATCTTTAACGATCATTTTTGCAAGCGCCACACAGACAAAGTCTAACGCCTCTTGAAACTCTGCAAGGTCAATGTCGGCACTGCTCGCACCGGTCGAAACGAGCAAGACACAATCATTGGTGCTTGTGTCACCGTCGACGGTCGCCATGTTGAAGCTAAGGCCGACCGCACGCTCAAGACAGCCCTTGAGCACATCGGCAGCCAAAGGGGCATTCGTATAAATAAAAGCCAGCATTGTGCAGAGATCCGGCTCAATCATACCAGCACCCTTTGCGATTCCTCCGATTCGTATGCCGCTCGTCTCAACTGCCACCTGCTTGGGCACTGAATCAGTTGTCATAATCGCCCTAGCAGCAGCAAGGCTGCCTTCAGGAGCATCAGAAAGCCCTGAGAGCACGACCTCCATTTGAGCCTCGATCTTTGCACCGTCTAAACGCCGCCCAATCACGCCGGTCGATGCGACAGCAACAGAAGTCGTTTCCAGACCGAGACGGCCTGCAAGTAACGCTGCCACTCGGCGAGCATCTTCTATACCTCGCTGCCCAGTAAACGCGTTTGCACTCCCGCTGTTAATAACAATCGCCAACACCTGTGAGCCTTTTGCTAGGTGTTCCTGCGTCACGAGAATAGGAGCCGCCTTCACGTTGTTTGACGTAAAAACCCCGGCTGCGCGCCCACCGCCAGCAATAATCGCAAGACCTTCCTTTCCCTCTTTGAGACCAAACGCCTTGACCCCGGGCACAGCACAGACGCCCCCTTCAATAACGTGCATTAAGTACCCTGGGCGATCGCCTTGATAATATCGCCGCGCGTGATAATCCCGATCAGCACTCCAGCATCGTCAACAACGGGCAGACGGTTGATCTTGTGTCGGATCATATGTTCGGAAGCCGTCTCAACATCCGCGGTCGCGTCAACCGTATGTACAGGCTGTTTCATGATCCGCTCGATCCTCCACTCGCCAACGTCTTCGGTAATCGACTCTCTCAACTCGAGCCTCTCTATGATCTCGCGGACGGGCACTTCTATCACCTCAAGCGGGCTAGGTAGCCAGTATCCCTTGTGCTCGGGAATCTCAAGAAGTTTGAGGATATCGTTTTCCGTTATCATGCCCACTAGTTCATCCCCGTCTACGACGGGTACGCCGCTAATCTTTTTCTCGCGTAAAAGTGTCACGCATTCGCGAAGCGTTGTATCGGGGGTGACAACGATCACCCGCGGATTCATTGCATCTACAACTTTCATGTCTTACCTCAAAGGGAGAGCGCAGGAGACCAGAGGCCTGTTGTCTGGTCAAGCCCAAACATAACATTCATGTTCTGTATAGCCTGGCCTGATGCCCCTTTTACCATGTTATCTATCGCCGAGATGACCACAAGCCGTCGCGTTGCATTGTCGCGCTCCAAAGAAAGGTCACAGAAGTTTGTGCCGCGTACTGATTTAAGTGAGGGGACGTTGAAGCGGATAAAGGGGCACTTAGCGTAGAACGTCTCGTACAGTGACACGATCTCCTCTCCATCAATCATCGTGTTCAGCAAGAGGTGTGCGGTCGTCAATATGCCCCGGATAGAGGGGATAACGTGAGGGGTAAAGTTCACCGCGACACGTCCAAGGCGCCCCAGCTCTTGCACGATCTCAGCCTTGTGTCGATGTTGCGTGACCTGGTAAGCGATAATGTTTTCGGCGAGATTGGGATAATGTGATGTCTCAGTTGGAGCGGCGCCTGCACCTGAAATGCCTGATTTAGAATCAAAGATGACTTCATCGACCAAGCCTTCTTTTACGAGCGGTGCCGCTGCCAGGATTGCCCCCGTCGGATAGCAGCCAGGATTTGCGCAGAGTCGCGCGTGTGCTACCTCGGGATGAAGCTCGGGCAGTCCGTACACCGCCTCTCGCGGGTCAGTGTGAGGCCCGTATACTGCTTCGTACTCCGCACCCAGACGATAATCGGCGCTAAGATCAATGACCTTTACTGCGTCGACGAGGTCGGGCACAAGTCCCATTGCAGCTCCGTGGGGAACTGCCAAAAAGACGACGTCTGTCTGATTTGCTACTGTTTTTGCATCAACGTTGGCAAACCGAAGGTTATAGAAGCCCTTGAGGTGGCGATGCACATCAGCGACTAGAACGCCTTCGAGCGCGCGCGACGTCACAACAACGACCTCCGCTTCAGGATGCTGGACAAGCAATCTAAGCAGCTCAGAGCCTGTATATCCCGATCCGCCAATTATTCCAACTCTGATCATCGGTGCCCATTGGACTTGATGTTAGAAAGTCTTTTCGTCCTTGAATCTCACCTCCGGAGCAACGGTAAAGCTCATCGCGTGCGTAACAGCATTCTCAGCTCACGTTTGAAACGTGATAGAATGTAAAAAGAAGAGAGAAGGCGCTTGTCAAATTGATCAGCCGCGTATGACTTAGAAGCGATCTGACTAAAACCTTCTCATCATAAGGCAGATGACACCAACAACGATCGCAGGTAGCCACAGCCCCAACAACGAAAACTCCAACGCAGGCTGCGGCGGCAGACTCGCCCCACTACTTGTCTGTCCTGTCAGCGCGGCTATATACTGCACCGTGGCATTCGTCGTTTCGGTCGTCATGGTGGCAAGGGGCGCGGTACTGAGCGACGTGCCTTGCGATGAATCGGAGGTGCTCTTCGAATCCGGAGAAGTGGACTGTCCTTCGCTCTTGTTTGAAGAGGAGGAGTCCAGTGGTGCTGCAGTGATCACCATTGTAGTAACCACAATCGCATCATCCGTCCGTGTATCGGATGCGTTATTCACTGAAGGTTGCGTTGATGGCCGAATTGGATCAAGGTCCGGAGTCTTGTCTTGCTGTCTAACAGCCTTGGAGGTCTGTGTTGATGGCTTCGTCGGTTGTATGGTAAACGCCGCTCCTGAACTAGATGAGTCCGACCGTGATTCTGACGTATTTGATTGCTGTTCTGACGTCCTTGTCGAAACAGGAACTGGCTTAGAATTTGCTCCAGTTGACACAGCAGGCTGTGTACTCTTCGATTTCTCGCTTTCAGAGGCCGAAGAGGGCTTCGGAGAGGGCGTGGGTGACGTTTTAGGAACAGAAGTGGTCGGTGACTTTGGACTCTCGCTCGGCTTTGCAGGCGGCTGCGTTGACGATCTTGCCGTCGGAGACGGGGTCGGAATAGACGTACCTGCCTCTAGTTTATCGATCGTAGCTTTCAATGTTTGAGTGTTCGTCGGATACTGCATCTTCAAGGCCACCTTGCCAGCCGGATCAATGACGTAGAGCGTTGGCACCGTTGAAAAATCGTACGACTTAACTAAGCGATTGCCACCAGTGAGGACCGGCCATGGAACGGAGATCCCTTGGAGATACGAACCCTTTATCGTTGCAGCATCTGCCCCATTCGTTTCAACGCTTAAAAACTGGACTTTTGTGTCGCTTTCGTAATTTTTTATATAAAACGGGATGAGGTTTGTCGTTGCGTCCTCTTTGCACTGCGGGCAATGCGCTCCAAAGAAGTCGATAACAACGACCTTTCCACGATAATTGCTCAGCTTATAGGCGTTGTTTGATAAATCGCTTAGTTGAAAGTCGGGGGCCTGTTGGTCGTTCGGTAACAGAGCTAGGGCCGGCACTATTGCCACTCCAAGCAACAATAGGATCGCCGCGCTCAATGGCATAATGCGTTTTAACGCCATAGTTGCCTCTTAGTCGACGCGAGTCCGAGAACTCGTGAACATTGTCGTTTTTGGCGTCAAGTGCAAAAGATAGAAAGAGGAGCGGTCGTCTGCCCGCTCATCTACAACAACTTTAGCACGACCCCTAGGACATCCAGCTGAGATCCGCTCATGAAGGTCCCCGCTGAGGGGTCGAGGAATGAGAGCGGCTCACGACCGCTCGACGCGCCTTGCAGCGCAGGGCCGTTTGACGTTTCATCGCCGTAGACGACCTTACAAGTGGGACAATCGGTTGAGGCCGTTGTCACCTGAACAGAAAGCACGATGAGCGCTGCGCCAATAAGGAGGGCGAGCACTTTTTGCTTAAATTTCAAAGGATAACCTCCGGTGCCCCGGGAGGGGCTCTCTTGGCAGAGTAGGTTGTATTAACCGTGGGATGTTCATTAGAAACGATATAAATAGCTTCTTATTTGCGTCCGTTGTTTCCACTGGAGCAACTGCGCGAATATCGCTATAGAAAAAAAAATATCTTAGCGAGCTAAAAAGTCAAAAATAAAGAAAAGGGAAAGGAGGGTTAAAACCCTACTTTACTTTCTCCGCATGAACAGGTATATCGCACCGACGATAAGCGCTGGCGCTCCTATTCCAAGCAATGAGAATTCTGGTACTGTCTGTGTGGCAGTTGTTTGAGTTTGCGTTTGAGGCTGTACTACCTCAATGTTAGGTTGTTGTTGTGTCGGTGGAGGTGTGGGTGTTGGAGTAGGTGTTGGAGTAGGCGTAACCATTGTCGTTTTGGTCTCGGTCTGTTGGACTTTAACGATCTTTGTAGCCTTTGGAGTTGGCGTTGGGGTTGGCGTTGGAGCTTTCTGTATCACTTTTGGCGGCGTTGGCGGTGGTGTTGGTGTTGCCGGGTTACCTATTGCTGCCTTTATGGCCGTCTCTAGCTGTGCTTGCGAAACATCTCCCACAAACCGCGATGACGACGCTCCTGAAATGACAATCGTTGGTGTCGCTGTCACGCCGTTTGCCTGCGCGATGCCCTTGCTTGTGGTATCACTAACATCATACTCAATGAACTTCACGCCGTATTTCGCGGCAGCGCTCACAACGAGCGGGTGAACCTTCTGACACGTTTCACATAGTGGCGACGTGAACATAACGACTTGAACGTTGCTAGCCTGGGCCGATGCAACACCCGAGAATGCCACGAAGGTAAGGAGGAGCGCGGTAAGTGTAATTAAGCCTATTTGCTTTTTCATCTATTTGGCACCTCTTCGTGATGGTTGTCTTCCTTATTCTACCCCTTAATTCCGGGGTAATCTTATAAATAATAATCGATCTCGATCGATTCTTCCAGTCGAACATGAGGTGGGGATGCGAGCTAAGGATAAAAGAAGATCAATTTGAGGCCCGACCTTCAGACGGCATCAGATCGTTTAAAGAAGAAATAGGCCGGTATTAGCGGAACAACGATGGATGCGATGAGAAAAATGACGTTGCTTGCGTAAGCAAGCCCTGAACTTAATTTCGAGAAGTCCCCGGCCAACGACTGCCCGGCAACGTTGTGGCTGCCTGGATTGATCCACAGGAGCATCTTTGCGTACGCCGGGAATTGGGTGTAGGGAATGTCGGATGTCGTGCTCAGCCGTACCGCTCCCAGACCGAGTGACACGCCGGCATAGGTGAATATGAGTAGGAGAACCCAGACGAAGACCGCGCCAAGCATCGAATCGAGATTCGTGCTCGTCAGGCTTGAGATCAGTAGTCCTATGGCGATAAACGACGTCAGATAAAGCAGGATGATCACCATCGAGATGAGCAAAAAGTCAACGTCACTCGCATTCGGGAATTTTCCTATAACAAGCGATAGACCAATATAGAGAACGAGCGTCGTTACGATAAAGAGCCCGCCAACGGCAGCGAGATATGCGATAAACTTGCCAAAAAGAATCGTGCTTCGCTTTACCGGTCGCACAAGGAGTTGCACGAGTGTATTTCCCG